>NZ_JAVRHS010000006.1:0-127111 GCF_031846435.1 Croceicoccus esteveae | reverse complement strand
AAGCGTCGATGGCCAGCTCGTCCCGCCGAGGACACCTATAAGCTTCATCATTCATGCTCCCTAAGTTATCTGTGTCCACCGGCGATGTCCCTCGTATGGCCTGCCGGGCAGTTCATCGAGGTCAGATCCGATCGAAAATCGATCCCATGCGCGGACTGAACAACCGATCATAGGTTCGGAGCAGAAAGGCATCTGTCATTCCTGCTATATGGTCGCAGATCACCCGCGTCGGTTCGGGAGCTTCACGATATCGGTCGTACGTGGGTCTCGGCAGCAAGGCCGCAGGGTCGCTGGACAATGCCTCGAAGACGGCGAGAACCATGTTCTTACCTTTGAATTCGAGGTGCTGAACGGCTGGGCTCAGAATGACGCATTTCGCAACAGCATTCTTCAGCGCTTCGACGAACTTCCTCGGCCGCGCCGATAGCGTTACCTCGTAGCGCAGCAGCGGCTCGTCGAAGGCATTCCTCGTCTCGATCTCGACGTTGGTGATGAAGTGATGCACCATCCGGTTGATGAAGCGCTTTCGGCCTCGTCCGCGGGCAGAACGGTCTCATCGGCCACTTCGGGCAATTCGTCTCCCGCGAGTTCGGCGCTGCGGCTCTCGCGGCGCAGGTCGTTGAGCGCGGTGTTGCGGGCGATCGTGCACAGCCAGGTGATCGGGCTGCCTTTGGCGGGATCGAACCGCCCGGCGCGGCGCCACGCCTTTACATAGACCTCCTGCAGCAGGTCCTCGGCACGCTCGCGGCCGCGCACGATCCGCACGATGGTGGCGAACAGCTTGGTCGATGTCATCTCATAGACGGTGTGGAGCGAAGCGCGGTCGCCCGCAGCGACCCCGGCCATGGCTTCGACAAGTTGCAACCGGCGATCGGACATCGTGCTCCCCCCGGGAGGGGCTGGCGTCATGAACCGCCGGTGTCAATCAATAGCATTCGCAAAAGACGGCAGTTTCTCAACTGGCGGCGGCTTTGCGCAGCGACGGCTTCTGGTGTCGGGCGGCGAGCCAGAAATTTCGGTGGTCGTGGCTCCGGCAACGTTGACTTGAGAGACATTGACGAATGGCAATTCGCTGTGACTTAATTGCTACAGGTCTACTCTCAAAATTGCATGCCTATCGCCCCCCCTACCTTCGATAGGTTCCGCCTGAATAGAGGGCGATATGAGATATCTACGTGACCGCGAATAGTCCCGCGGTATCAACTTGGCCCCAAAAGTGGGTTAGTGATTGGGAAGGGATGAGGATATGAATTTTCTTCGGCTGAAGGCCGGACTCGCTACGTCTGTCGCTGGTCTGGCAATGTTATCGACCCCTGTTTTTGCGCAAGATGCCCTTGAGCAAGAATCAAGTGTGCCGGATGCAACCGCGACGGGAGCTACTCTCGCGCGGCCGAGCAATGAAATTGTAGTTACTGCTCGTCGTACTGAAGAAAACCTTCAGGAGATTCCCCTTTCAGTTACCGCGTTTTCGGCGGAAGGTCTGGAGCGCAGCACAGTTCAGGAACTTTCTGACGTACGTGTTATTGCGCCAGGCCTTAACTTCAACTCGGAAGGCGGTAAGAATACCATCAACGTCAGCTTGCGAGGCCTCGGCCAGCTCCCTGTCGGCCTGGCAACTCCTGGCGTAGTTACTTACGTAAACAGCGTTGCGATCCCTAGTCTGGGATCGAGTATTCCTACGTTTGACCTTGAGGGCATTCAGGTACTGAAAGGCCCACAGGGAACGCTTTTTGGAAAAACGACACTTGGTGGCGCTATTCTGATCAATACAGCTCCTGCCGTCGATTATTTTGAAGGTTATGTGCAAGGCACCTTTGGGCGATTCGATTACATCGCGCTCGAAGGCGCGCTGAACATTCCGCTGATTGAAGACACGGCTGCGATTCGCTTTGCCGGACAGGTTCGCCGACAGGATCCACGCACGCCGGCCATCGATAACATACTCGCAGATCCGGTCGCCTACCCAGGTTTCGCCGATGTTGACGGTGTGCGGGATAACTATCCCGGATTCGACGATGTCGATCAGGATTCGGCTCGCGTTACCTTGTCGTTGACCCCAGGCTCGCGCCTCTCCAATACTACTGTCTTTGAATATTTCGAGGCGGACGAACTCGCGTCTTCGCTGTATGCTTTCGGGCAAGGTCCCGGCTTTGCGATTTTGGGATTAAGTCCTGCCGCCGTCGCCAATTTCACACCGCTTTTCGGTGGGCCGGCTGGGTTCAACCAGTTCCTGGCTAACGGAGTCACCGCGCAGCAAGTCTCTGCAGCTAACCCGCGCGGAGCGTTCGATGGCGGTATTAACGGGGGCCGCGCCTATCGTGAAACAATAGGGGTGGTGAACACCGTAGAGTATGAGCTAACTGATAATCTGACATTCCGGAACGTGTTTGGATACAGGGACACGGTCAATGAACAGCTTATCAACACGTCCGGTCTCCCGTTGTTGGACGATGGCGGGATCGATCTTGATCCGCGGCCTACAAACGAACTAATCACCGAACCACTCATCATCTATTATGCAGCGCAGCAGTATCGGCGCGATTATCTGGATATCGAAACTCAGCTTCTTTGGGAATCCGATACCCTCAGCGCGATTTTCGGAGTTTACTACAGTGAAGATGGCCCTTCAGGACAATCTGGGAGTGCTTTTACTCAGTTTTCTCCGTTCGGCCTAAATAACTATACTACAGAACACGTCACAAATCGGAACATTTCGGTCTTCGGTCAGGCAAGTCTTGACTTATCTGAAGATCTCACACTGACGTTGGGTGCTCGCCACGGCTGGGACAAGCAGCAATTCTGCTATCTGCCCGCCTTACCTGATGGGCCTCTTGATTACAGCGCATGTCTTGACGAAGTCGAAGCGGCCAACGCTCTTCCGACAGCCAGCGTGGACGCGAAGAGTGTCGGTGAGACCAAGGATACGGGTGTGGCATGGACCATCGGCCTCGATTATCAAGTCAACCCCGACCTGTTAGTATATATCACAAGCCGGCGCGGATACCGGCCCAGCATCCTCAATTACCCGATTTACGAGTCACCGCAGGTTACGGGCGACCCTACTGCGTGCGGTGGCTTCCAATGCGCTGATCTGCGCGGTTTTCAAACTGTGGATCAGGAACGCCTAACGGATATTGAAATCGGCCAGAAGCTCAATTTCTACGCCGGTGATGCAGTCGGACGATTGAACGTGGCGATGTTCTACTCTTGGTATGACAATGCCATCCAGTTCGTCTCAAACAGCAGTATTCCAGCACTCAACTTCGCACCCGACCGCTCGGCGGCGGCGTTCATCGCCAACGCGGCAAATTTGAATATCTACGGTGTGGAATTCGATTTCAGCATCTCACCTACTCGCAATCTGACATTGTCGCTCAACGGTGCCTATACGGAAACCGATGTCGCGGAACTTCTTCCTATCGACACTAGCGTTTTGCCTGGCTTTGGATCATTCACGGAAGATAGCGTCAATCGCCTCACGCCAAAATATTCAGGAGCCGCCAGTGCCTCGTGGACGCTTCCCATTCGTCCGCTGGACGGTGAAGTGGTGCTGAACGGCGATTTCTACATAACGGACGACTATGGCGGCCAGCAGGGCTTCCAACTCGAAGGTTATGAACTGGCAAATGTCAGGATTGACTGGAACGAGATCGGTGGAACTGGTCTCGACCTAGGCATGTATGTGAAGAACGTGTTCGACGCCACCTATCAGTCTGGCGTTTCAGTCCTTCTGCCCAATCAGCCGTTTAATTCGTTATACCTCGGCCCGCCCCGGACCTGGGGTGTAGAAGCACGCTACAGCTTCTAAGGCGCAAAAAACGGACAAGAAAAGGGCCGGGCGGGGGCGCCCGGCCCCTTTTCTTGTCAATTGAAAGGTTCGCGCGCTCCGCCTTCTCTAATTACGATATAGCCTAGAGCGGTTTTCGACCGTTCTGACTCGTTGAGGGTTTCCCCTTTGTCGTTGATTCTGATTCACGATGTTGCCGGCTCGCGCTTCGCCGCCAAGATGGTGATCCATCTCGGCGTTCAGGGCGCGTTCGGCCAGCGCTTTCTTTAGATAATCCAGCAAGCCGCCCTGATCCAGCGCCGTGGACCACGTTGGAAATTCCGACCGGCACTGCATCCGCCTCGAAGCCGAAAAGCGGATGGTCGGGGCCAACCCCCACGTAGCCCGAGATCGTTTCGGTCTTCTGGCGAAGCATGCTACAGCCGAGGCCGGTCTCTTCATCGACCCAGGAGACCTTGTCGGCCTCGTTGTTTCAAGGACCGTCGCTCGACGGCCCGCGATCGGGATTGTGATACACTTGCAACGCGGTGATGCTGGCGTGAGCAATCGGGTACCTATATTCGCAACGGCACGACCTCGCTGTTCGCAGCGCTCGACATCGCCACAGGAGCAGTGATCGGCAAATGCTAGAAGCGTCACCGGGCAACCGAGTATCTCGACTTCCTCAAGCAGATTGACGCTGCAGTGTCCGCACAACCGGACGTGCACCTCGTGATGGACAGCTACGCCACGCACAAGACGCCAAGGATCGAAGCTTGGCTCGCACGCCGTCGGCACTGGCAGGTTCACTTCACGCCGACATCGGCCTCGTGGACCAATCAGGTAGAACGCTGGTTCGCCGAGCTCAGGCGCAAGCAGTTGCAACGCGGCGTCCATCGAGCCTCTGCCGAGCTCGAAGCCGACATCCTCGCCTTTATCGAGGCGCACAACGAAACCCCAAACCCTATCGCCGGACCAAATCCGCTGACGAGATCCCCGCCTCGGTAAAACGCTTCTGCCAAAGGGCAATGAGGCGAACTTCAGTTTCAGGTGACTAGAGCCTACTCAATTTACTTACGCCGTTAGGCCGGCGCCAGCAATGCCGAAGGAGGGTAGAGTCCATCTGTCATTCAGCGCTAAGGTGATTAACTTGAAACTATTCCACAGAAGCCACGTTCAACCAGTAGGTCGGCTTTCGAAGGAGGTCTTGCATAATGAACCATGTAGCCAAAGTGATCGAAGTTGTTGGAACTTCCGAAAAGAGCGTCGAAGACGCAATCGACGCAGCAGTCGCGCGTTCAGCAGAGACGGTCGAGAACCTGCAATGGTTTCAGGTGACCGAAGTACGCGGTGCGATCTCGGATCAGAAAGTTGACCGCTATCAGGTCATGTTGAAAATCGGGTTCGGTCTGAACGACGATTAGTTTCATTCGAGAGTCTCGTTAGCGAGGGTTTCGAATAACGACCGGTCAATCTGTGTCCCAGATCACGTGTAGTGCATCGGGACCACGCATGTTCAGTCCGCGAATTTCCGGCTTTCGATAATCGGGATCAAGCCGCAGGTTCGGCAACTGGAGGATTTCCTCCAGCGCCACTTCCATCTCGGTCATCGCCATGTGCATTCCCATGCACATATGCGGGCCGAAGCCGAAACTGAGCAGCGGTCGCATCGGTCGTTTCAACCACAACCTGTCCGGGTTTTCATATACCTCCGGGTCGCGATTGGCTGAAGCGATGGAGCATAGCACTGCGGTGCCCTCGGGAATGATCACTCCCCCGATTTCCATGTCGCGTGCAGCAATCCTGGCAACGGCGCCGGCTGTGGGATCGCGGCGCATCGTTTCGGTAACGGCCTTGGGCACAAGCGAGCGATCCTGCCGCACTTCCTCCATCACCTGGGGATTTTCCAGCAGTTGCACGATCATGTTGGCGAAGCTGCGCGTGGTGGTTTCGCCTGCGGCAAGCAGCAGCATGCGGATGAAGTTGGCAATCTCTTCGTCGCTAAATGAATCGCCTTCATGCTCAGTGGTCATCATGTAGCCGAGGATATCGTTACGCATTTCGCCGCGTGCGCGATACTCCTGAACGATCGGCATCAGCGTTTCGAGCATCGACTGCCCGGCGACCATCGATTTCGGTATGGTAACCTTGGCCACCTCGGGGTCGGTTTGCGGTGCGGCAACCACCTGGATAGCCCAGCTTGCCAGGTTGCCCAGCAGATCCTCGTCGTGCGGGAAACCGAAATAGGCATACATGGCGCGGATCGGGAAAGGCAGCGCGAACTCACGCAGTAGGTCTGCCCTGCCTTTCGGACGAAGCTGCTCGACGAACTCGTTTACGACCACCGGGCGTATCAGCGTGTCCATCAGCTTTCTGATCTGGCCGCGCATGAACGGTTTTTGCAACGTTTTGCGATATTTCTTGTGCTCTTCACCATCCATTGCGGTAAGCAACAGATTGTCGACCGCAGCGCCGAAACCATCGGCGACGATGTGGCTGAGCCAGTCGTTCGGGTTCATCAGAACCGAGTGGATGTCGTCGTAGCGATACAAGGTGACGACGGGGCGGCCCGTCATCATGTAATCGGCCATGCTGGGTACGCGGCTTTCCTGCAGCAGGTCGCCGTGCATGACCGGGCACTGGCTCCGTCTGTACTCGAACATTGGGTAGGGGTTTGCCGGCGCTTCGCCGGAGTACCCATGCGTCACGAGCGAATAATCCTTGACCATCTGGTCGAGCATGGCGTCATATTTTTCGGTCATCTTGCTTCCTATCCCGCCCCGGCACGGTGCGCAGCAATCGCTTGCCGGCCGGAGATTTGCGCCTTGCAGTAAAGCGTGCGGTCAGGTCGCCTCCACCTATCTTAAGAACGGCTGACGGGACTGCAGCCCGCCGTGATGCCACTATCCGCCGTGTAACATGCACCATGTACCGAACGCGCACGCTCCGAGGCCAAGAACAGCATGGGTTCGACGATATCCTCGGGCTCGGACGGGGGGCGAAGACCGATGTACCGTTCGATCAGCGACTGGTTCGACTTTTCTATTCAAGAGGATATCGATGCCTGGTTTGCAGCTGCAGAAAGGCTCGATTTTGGTGCGCCGTATAATTCCGATCTACGTCCGTTCCAGCAAACCGGGGGGAAAGTTTTGTTCTGGAATGGAGTGAGCGACCCGTGTTGCTCCGACATCGAAACCGAAGAATTTTTCCGTCGAAGCTGGGAACAGGGCCGTTGGTGGCACGGAGGCTTTTCGTAACATGGTAGCTTATTATCGAATTCCCGGCATGGCGCACTGCGGCGGCGGAACCGGGCCCGCAGATGCGCCGGATCAGCTGTTGCAAGAACTGATCGAGTCGGTCGAGGATGATAGGGCACCAGGCCCGGTTGTGGCGCACCGAGGGTCCGATCGGGCGAGAATGGCTTTTGCCAATCAATCAGGCACAGTAGCGGGCGTTCCGGTTCCGCCTCCGACAGGAGCTGCGCGCGACTTTTTGCTTTGCCCGTATCCGATGACCGCCACTTTCACCGGCGATCCTTCATCAGATGGTGTCTACGACGCCAGGAACTGGGAGTGTAGAGGCCGGTGAAAGGAGGTTCGAAAACGATTTGATTATAGCCGGCTAGATGTTTGGTCCCGGGATTTGATGGGTCGGATCTGACGTAAAGCGTTGTGGCTCTTTTTGTCAGGTTTTGCAGATAGCTTCGTATGGCGTGAGGCCTTTGAGGGTCTTCAGGCGGCGTCCGAAGTTATAGGCAGCGATGAAGTCGGCGAGGTGCTTTCGCAGCTGGTCGTGGTTATCGTAGTGGTACCGTTTGACGGTCGCTTCCTTGATCGTCCGGTTCATTCGCTCGACCTGACCGTTGGTCCATGGGTGCCTCGGCTTGGTAAGCCGGTGATCGATGTCGTTTTGCGCACAGGCGAGTTCGAAGCTGTGGGCGCGGAAGATCTCACCGGCGGCGGTGGCCAGTTTGATCTCCTCGACCGCGGAGCCTGGATGCTTCGGGTCGGTGAAGTGGATGCCATTCTCGGTGAGCACTGTTTGCACCATGTACGGCACTGCGGCGATGCGATGGCGAAGGAAGTCGCTAGCGATCCTGGTCGTGGCCTTCTCATGCAGCTCGGCGAAGGCGAACTTCGAGGTACGATCGATGGCTACCAGCAGGTAGAGCCGGCCTTATTCGGTTCAGACCTCGGCGATGTCGATGTGGAAATAGCCGAATGGATAGCTCTTGAACTTGAGCTTCCTGGGCACGTCGCCTTCGATTTTGGGAAGCTGCGAGATTTCATGGCGCTGGAGGCAGCGGTGCAGCGACGAGCGGGTCAGGTGTGGGATGCTCGCCTGCAGGGCATAGAGGCAGTCGTCCAGTGGCAGCAATGTGTGTCGGCGGAAGGCGACGATTGCCGCTTCCTCCTCGATCGACAGCACGGTCGATCTGGCAACTTTGGGACCCGTGGGCAGATCGGCGGTGGAGGTCCGCCGCTTCCATTTGGCAACCGTCTTCTGGTTGACCCCGTAGCGCCTGGCGAGCATCCTCAGGCCCGCTTGACCATGCTGTATCGCTCGACGGACTGCCTCAGTCGTTGTGGCGCTCCTGTAAAGTATCTGGCCATAGCGCTTTCTTCCAGTTGACGGTAAATAGTGTACCATCAAATCCCGGGACTAAACATCTAGAGGGAGGCGTCGACTAGGCTGGCGGTTTCAAGATCCTCATAGGCTGTCGTAAGGCGAAGGTGGTTTATCAAATTGATTTCCCATCCGTAGTTGACGACGGGCGTGGTCAGCCATCCGATATAGACCGCCCAGACCATCATATGTCGATACTCGTTCCAGACCGTATCTATCGACGGCGGGCTAGCGACGCCTGCCTGCGACAGCCTATCGATATAAAAAGCGAGCAAGTCACGCTCGTTTGCGCGCCGATCTTCGATCGATAGCCCGGTCGCGATAATGTAGCTGACGTCGTGCATCGCATAGCCGCGTACCATGAGTTGCCAGTCAAGCAGTCCGGCGGAACCGTTCGGTAGACGGTAGGTGTTGCCAAGGTGAGTGTCGCCGTGAAGCAATGTCTGTGGCTGGGCAGATTGGTGGCGCTGCAGCGCCTGGACGCCCGCCAGAAGCCGCTCGGGCGTGGAGCGCAGCCGCTGCACCATCTCGCGCTTGAAGTTTTCGTTCTCCACCTCGTACGCAATATAGGCTGGGGCCACCTGATTCATCAGATGCGCGACTTTGCCCTCGACATGAGTCTCGACCCAGTCGAGATCGCCCGAAAACCGTGGAGAATTCCAGAAGCGGGCGTGAAGCCTGGCCAATTGGTCGAGTAGAAGGCGGATGTCGTCCGGCTCGGTGCGCTGCGTCGTATTGGGGAAAGTCGCGCCGCGTTCGGTCAGGTCCTCCAGCAACAGACCGAAATGGGTGGTCTCTGCATTGAAATCGCCTCCGAAACAGCGCGGGGCCTCGATCGTGAGTTCGGGACGAATTTTCAGATAGAAGGCGACTTCATTAGCGTAAAAGGGTGCCATCACCTCATCAATCGCGCGGGTCAGCTTGATGACCAGCCGGGTCGGCATGTCGGCTGGTGATCCATCGGCATAATCGACTTCGATTGCAACGCGTCCAGCGGTCGATACCATCTGTTCACCGTAAGTCTTGGCATCGATGGTACGCACCGCAGTGACGGATGCGGATGGTGCCGCGGTCGCCAGCAAAAGATTGATGTAATCCGGCGTAATCCCGTCGGTCGATGTCGGATGGGTTAGAGCCATGAGCCTTGTCCTTTTTCGCGCCTATCGGGTTAATTGGCAATCGGTGCTTCGCCCGCCGCAGGGCGAGTCCGTCACCTGTTCGCCGATCGAGGTGCCGAACGCCGTCATCATGGACTTTCCTGTCTCATCTTCTTTAGTTCGCGCAGTGCGCGATTGGCAGCGATGCGCCCGGCGATACCCGATACGCCGCCGCCCGGATGGGTGCCCGCGCCGCCGATAAGGAAGCCAGGAAATGGCGGCTTGGGGCCGCCAAAGCCCGTGGCGGGACGATGGACTCCAGCGCGCAGGGCACCGAAATCGACGTGGCTGACGCAGCCGTTGGTGACGTTTAGCCGCTTTTCACGCTCACGCGGGGTTTCGACGAAGCGGCCCACCTCGGTATCGAGACCGTCGTAGAATTCACCCAGTTGCGTCTTGATCGACGTCATTGTCCGGTCCTTGAGTTGCTGCGACCAGCCCTCGCACGCATCTACCGCGATGCTGGGGAGATAGACATAGGCCAGTGAGGCGCCCGGAGGAGCCTGCGTCGGGTCTGAGTTCGACAGCGGCGTCACCGACACCGCATGGCGCCGGGGAATATCGCCACGGCGGGCGGCGGCGAAGGATTCGCGCACTTCGTCGGGCGTGCCGATCAGGCCCACGGCCTTGTTGAGATCGGCATCGTCATGACGCAGATCCTGATGCTTCTTCAGCGTCAGCGGACCCGACAACGCCAGATTGGCGAGGAAGGGGGCAGCATTGGAACGGTTGGCCGGGGCATGTTCAATACGCTTCATCAGCGTGCGGGGCACGCCGCCGGGCGTGGTCAGGCGCATGGCCGTGCGCGGATCGCAGGTGGCGATCACCATATTCGAACGGATGACGCGGCCATCCTGCAGCCGCACCCCTTTCGCCGCGCCATCGTCGACGATGATCTCGGCAACTGGGGCGTTGAGTTCGATCTGCGCGCCCGACGCCTCGATACTGCGCGCGAGCGCGTTAGAGAACGACTGGAGGCTGCCGATGGGCTTGCCCGTGCCATATTTGTGGGTGACGGCGAAAATCATATAAGCGGCTGCATTGCCATCGTCGTCGACGGGGCCGGCACCCGCGGCAATGCCCAGCAGCAGGGCGATGGTCGCGGGATGTTCGAAACGTTCGCACGCGACTTGGTCGGCCGTGGCCTTGGATAGCGCCACCAGCTCGTCCTTCAGCCGCACGTTGCGCACTGCGCTGCCGATCATCTTGGACATGTTTTTCACGTCGGGACGACCAGGTTCCGACATCATGATCGGAAAGCCTATGTCCATCATGACGTTCAGCGTCTTCATGAACTCAAGATAGGCCTTGCCGTCATTGCGATTGATGCGCGCAATGTCTTCGGCCGTACGGCGATAATCATAGAACAGCGCGATCGAGCTGCCGTCGGGATGTAGATAGGCATAGGTCGGATCGGGATCGACCGTGCGCAACCCGTATTTGGGCAGGTCGAAATCCTCGATGATTCCGGATTTGCGGGCGAACAGCAGTTCCACGGCGCATGGCGTGACGAGGTGCTCGGGCGCTTCGGGGATCATATAGTCCGAACTGGTCATGCCGCCCACTTTGTCGAGCCGCTCTACGACGAGCACTTTCTTGCCCTCGCGCGCCAGATATCCCGCAGCGGCCATGCCATTGTGGCCAGCGCCAATCACGACGACGTCAAACTGGTCGGCTTCAATGTTGGGTTGCATTGCCATGATTCAGGCGTCTGCCGTTGCGGTATAGGACTTGCCCCATTCGGCCAGAGACAGCAGGCGCGTCTTGCGATCGCTCTGGATCTGCGGGATCCTGGCTTCGTCCGGACCATCGGGCACCAGCACCAGCGGTTCCTTGCCGAGGCTGGCTAGCGCCAGCGCGCATACGTCGTCAGGGTCATAGGCCATGGAGTAATCCATTCCCAGCCCTTCGGTAGACTTGCGCAGCGTGGGCGTATCCATGATCGGAGCGCCCATGCCAAGAATATCGACGTTCTGCCCGTCAAGTTCGGCCCAGAGCGATTCCGCGAAGTTCAGCTCGAACGCCTTGGTGGCGGAATACATGACGAGCCAGGGCTGACCGCCAAGACCGGCGCCCGAGGACATGACGATGATGCCGGCCTTGCCGCGCTTCACGAAGCGATTGCCAAAGCCGTGGGTGGCCTCCAGCACGTTGGCGGCGTTCATCGTCAGCAATCGCAGCGATCGTTCGACCGGCGAGGCGAGGAAGCTGTTACCCGCGCCGTCCGCACCGGCGTTGGAGATGTAGAGACCCACGTCGAGATCGGCGGTTTCCTCAACAAGGCGGGCACCGGCGCCCTGCTCGGTCAGATCGGCGACCAGCGTGCGGAATTCGATGCCGTGTTCGGAAGCGAGCTGCTTGCCCAGCGTGTCGAGCGCCTCTTGCCGGCGCGAGATGAGGACGAGGTTGATGCCATAGCCGCAAGCTGTTTGGCATAGCACGCACCCGTGCCGTCAGAGGCGCCTGCAATGACGGCCCACGGACGGTATTTCGTGGAAAAGGCAGACCGGTCGAAATCGGGCAGGTCAATCTTGCGCATAGCGTGTCTGTTCCTCTCAGTTGCCGCACGCGCGTGCAGGCCCCGGCGAAGCTGTTTGTGGCGCAGCCTATAGGTCCGCGAAGTAGCCCCCGCCTATCGAGGGGTAGGGGCTGGCAGAGAGGATAGCCGGGCCGGGACCGCTCAATGGTCCCGATCTTGCCGATAGACGATTTCGGTATAATGGCCGACCGTCGCGCGTGTATCGAGATAGGCGAAGCGGGCATGGTCCGTCGCGCCCTCCATCGGAATCGCAAAACCCCGCCGCGTGCTGGCGATAGCCGATATGGTGCAGGGCGATGGTCTGATCGTCCGCGGACAGCGCATCGAGATAGACCGAAGGACAGTCGAGGCGCGGTTCGATCAGTTCGATTTCGCCTGCTCCAGATTGAGGTGCGAAAGGGCGCGGATCATAAGCTGGTTCCCCTGCGCATCGCGAAGATCATCCAGCAGATCGATTCGCTGTGCGCCCATTTCGATTTCGAGAACGGCAAGGCCATTCGCGATGTTCCGGGTGACATAGCCGATCTGGAAGAATCGCCCGGAGGGTCCTGCATTTGCCGACATAAAGCTTGTCTTTCCGGTTTCGGCGCCCAAGGTCGAAGTTCCTATTTTCCGTTCACATCCCACAGTACATGAAGGGCATCAGGCCTGCGCATGTTGAGGCCTCGGATCTCGGGCGCTGGATAGTTCGGGTCGAAGCGCAGGCTCGGAAGGTCGAGGATCTCTTCCAGCGCGACCTCCATCTCGGTCAGAGCCATGTGCATGCCAAGGCACATGTGGGGTCCGAAGCCAAAGCTCAGCAGCGGTCCCATCGGGCGCTTGAGCCACAGCCGGTCGGGATCCTCGTACACCTCGCGGTCACGGTTGGCGGACGCGATCGAGCATAGCACCGCCGTTCCTTTGGGTATGGTCATCCCGCCGATTTCCATGTTGCAGGCGGCGATACGGGCCACGGCGCCTGCCGTGGGATCGCGGCGCATGGTCTCCATGACCGCTTTGGAGACCAGGCTGCGGTCCTGGCGCAGTTCCTCCAGCACGTCCGGCTGTTCCAGCAACTGGACCATAGGTTGGCAAAGCTGCGGGCCGTTGTTTCGCCCGCCGCCAGCAGCAGCATGCGGACGAAGTTCGCGATATCCTCGTCGTCGAATTTTTCACCCCTCATGCTCGGTCGTCATCATATAGACGGGGATGTCGTTACGCATTTCGCCACGCGCGCGATATTGCTGCACGATGGGCATCAGCGTCTCGAACATGGATTGCCCAGCGACGATCGACCGAGGAATAATGACCTTGGCGACTTCGGGATCGGTCTGCGGGGCGGCGACGACTTGGATGGCCTAGGTTGCCAGATTGCCCAGCAGGTCTTCGTCATGCGGAAAGCCGAAATAGGCGTACATCGTTGCGAATGGGCAAGGGCAGCGCGAACTCGCGCAACAGGTCTGCCTTGCCGTCGGGGCGCAACTTCTCGACGAACTCGTTCACCACCACCGGACGGATCAGCGTTTCCATCAGCTTGCGGATCTGCCCGCGCATGAACAGCTTTTGCAGTGTCTTACGATAATTGGTGTGTTCCTCGCCATCTATCGCAGTGAGCAACAGATTGTCGACTGCTGCCCCGAACCCATCGCCGACGATACAGCTGAGCCAGTCGTCGGGGTTCATCAGCACTCAATGGATGTCGTTGTAGCGGTACAGGGTCACGACCGGGCGGCCCGTCATCATGTAGTCGGCCATGTTGGGAATGCCGTTTTCCTGCAGCAGGTCGCCGTGCATCAAGGGGCACTTGGCGCGCTTCTCCTCGAACATCGGATCGGGGTTTGCGGGTGCGGCACCCGAATATCCGTGGGTGACGAGCGAGTAATCCCTGACCATCTGGTCGAGCATTGCATTATATTTTCCGGTCATTTGACTTTGCAATCCATGCGGTGCTGGCCAGCTTTCGCGGGCGCGTCCGAACCGAACACGGAGATGGACGTCCAGCAGCAGGCTTAGACGAGGGTAGAGCCGCTTGGCACCGCGGCTCCACCTGTCGCAGGAAGGGAAAGGCCCGCTTAACCGGCGGTGATGCCGCTATCGGCAATATAGCACGCACCGTGCACGGAACGCGCGCGATCCGAAGCCAGGAACAACAGGGGCTCGACGATGTCCTCGGGTTGCGATGGCGGGCGAAGGCTTATGTAACGGCTGATAAGCGACTGATCCGAGTCCTCGGGAAATTCGAGACCATCGACCATTCCGGTCAGCATTGCGCCCGGTGCCAGCGCGTTGATGCGGACTGGCTTGTGCATGAACTCCATCGCCAGTGATTTTGTCAGGCTGAGCAGTGCCGACTTGGTCGCGCCATAGGGCGCGGTATAGGCCTGCCCCAGAAACGCCGCGCTCGACACGACGTTCACGACATTGCCATGGCTTTCCACCAGATGCGGCATGGCCGCCTGCATCATGAAGAATGGGCCGGATACATTTGCCGCAAACAGCTTGTTCCAGTCTTGCGTCGTGACATCCTCCAGCGCATGAAAGCGCAAAATGCCTGCCACGTTGCACAAAACGTCGAGGCGGCCGAACGCATCGATCGCCGTCGCCACAGCTTGCGCACAAACCGCCGGATCGCCCAGATCGCCTGCCATGCTGGTGCATTTGCCTCCAGCTACTTCTATCCGCCGCGCGGTTTCCGCCAGCCCGTCGGCATTGATGTCGACAATGCATAGCCTGCCGCCTTCGCTTGCGAAACGGAGGCTGGCGGCGCGACCAAGACCCGATGCCGCGCCGGTGACAAGGACGACCTTGCCCGCGAGCTCCCCGACGCTCATCGCGCGTCCCAGACGAGCGGCAGGGTGACCGGCTGGATCATGCCCAGATGATATTCGAGCTGGTGGCCTGGCTTGATGCTGAACTGCGGGATGCGGCCGAGAAATTCCTCGAGCGCGATCCGCATCTCGCGCTTGGCCAGATGCATGCCGATGCAGGTGTGCGGACCATAGCCGAAGGAGACGTGACGCGGCCTGCGCCCGAAGTCGACGTCGTCTGGATTGTCGAATTCCGCCGGATCGCGTCCGGCTAGCGTGGTGCTCATCATCACCTTGTCACCGGGCATCATCTTCACGCCGTGGAATTCCGTTTCCCGCGTGCACGTGCGGAACGTGGTCACCGCGGCATAGGCGCGCATCAACTCGTCTATTCCATGGGGTATTTCCTCGGGGCTGTTGCGCAGGAATTCCTGGTCTTCGGGATGGCGGGCCAGATGGGTGAATTGGAGGCCCATGTTGGTTGAAACGGTATCGAGCCCGCCGATAAACAGGTTGAACGAGAAGCCGACCAGTTCATCATCGTTCAGTTTCGCGCCGTCGACATCCACTTGCAGCGCATAGCTTAGAATGTCGTCGCACGGGTTCTTGCGCCGATCCTCGATCTCCTCGCGAAGGAAGCCCACCACATTGCGCGTTGCTGCGGCCATCTTACCCATGTCCGAGACATGCAGAAGGTCATATTCCCATTCGAGGAACTTGCGCGTGTGTTCGAGCGGGAAATCCATCAGCTCCAAGAATACCTTGATCGGGAATTCGAAAGCGAATTCGCCCATGAATTCACACTCGCCGCGATGGCGGAAAGCCTCGACATAATCGATCGCATATTTGCGTATTTTGTCGTCGAGCGTTGACACCGCCTTGGGCGTGAACAACGGGTTCGCCATCTTGCGATATTTTGCATGATTGGGGGGGTCGACCTCGACAGGCGTATTGGTCCAGTTTTCGCCGATCAGTTTCGCATAGGGGGAGAAGTCCTTGCTCGAAAAGGTGTCCGTGTCGAAATAGATCTCGCGCAGATGATCCATACGGCGCACCACCCACGCCGGTGTGCATCCCGGGTACGCGTGGGGTGCATAGAAGATATCCTGACCTTGTGCATGGATTTCTGGCGCCCACTCAAGGTGCGGCTCTTCCTTGGTAGTCATGCCGAAAATGTACGGAAAATCTTTCACGAGTTCTGGCGGTACATGGTCGGGAATTGTCGGCTGGGGCAGTTTGGTCTGCATTTCTGGCTTCCTCTTCAAATGCGTCGCCCGGTCATGCGGTACACGCCGGCCTGTTGGTTGTTTTCAAATGGCAGACTATTGCCTAGACCCAAATCCAGCAAGTAGGATTACTTTTCAGAGGTAAGTCACCTTTTCATGACTAACTTATCGGCACGAGAGGAACATGACGTCAGTCCGGAGGAATATGAAGCGCTGCGCCGGGCGCTCACCATTATTTCGGGCAAATGGAAGCTGGAAATTCTCTGGCTTCTCTATCACCGCACGCACCGTTTTGGTGAACTTCTGAAGACGATCAACGGCGTCTCGCAGCATGTCCTCACCAAGCAGTTGCGCGAGCTGGAAGCCGACGGCCTTATCACCCGCAAGGTTTTTGCCGAAGTGCCACCCCGGGTCGAATATACCATGACCAACGCCACCCGAGAGCTGGAGCCGACAATCAAGTCCCTGATGGCATGGTGGGAACTTCACGGCAGCAATACGAAAGAGCAAACATGAGTGAGACAAAGCTGGCATCGGTGTTTTCCGAAGCCCGGACCTACAATGGTTACACCGACAAGCCGGTGCACGAAGACACGCTGAGGGCCTTGTACGATCAGTTGAAATGGGGACCGACGGCAGCAAATTCCTGCCCCGCACGTTTTGTCTTCGTAACCACTGATGACGCGAAGGACAGGCTGCTGGACTGCGTCAACGAAAGCAATGTCGCCAAGCTCCGTTCGGCCCCGGTCACCGCCATCGTCGCTGCCGATACGCGCTTTTACGAGGAAATGCACAAGCTCTTCCCGTCGCGCGATTTCGCTTCGGCCTTTGCGGGCAAGTCGGATGTTATAGCCGACCTGCTGGCGCGCAACGTGCCCCTGCAGGGCGCCTACATGATCATCGCCGCACGCGGCCTTGGCCTCGATTGCGGCCCGATGTCAGGTTTCGATGCCGAGGCGACCAATCGGGCCTTCTTCCCCGACGGACGCTGGCAGGTGAATTTTCTGTGCACCATGGGCTACGGCGATCCAGAGAGCCTGTTCCCGCGCAACCCACGGCTCTCGTTCGAAGATGCCTGCCTGATTGCCTGACCGCAAAGGAACTGACATGCCCCCATTCGACCCCGAAAAACGCGACCCGCTGACCGATTTCGAAAGGCGTGAGATCACCCTGATGGGCAAGACCAAGCGCGTTTACGTTGCGGGGAAGGGGCCGGCCGTTATCGTCATGTCGGAAATGCCGGGTATCAGTCCTTATGTCGCGCGTTTTGCCCGTTGGGTTTGCGATGCCGGATTCACGGTCTACATGCCTTCCCTGTTCGGTCGTGACGGGGTGATGCCCGGTGTTCCCGGCACGATGGTAACACTGGCGCGCACCTGCATCAGCCGGGAGTTCCGGGCCTTTGCCGCGAATGCTTCAAGCCCTGTAACGCGGTGGTTGCGCGCTCTGGCCGCACATGCGCATTCGGAATGCGGCGGCCATGGCGTGGGTGCGATCGGCATGTGCTTTACCGGCAATTTCGCATTGAACATGATGCTGGAAAAGTCGGTAATCGCGCCGGTGCTGTCGCAACCATCCCTGCCGATGAACGATGCAGCCGGGCTGGCCATCGACCCTGAGGAACTGGCCCGTGTGAAACAGCGGTTGGAGGATGATGACCTGACGGTGAGGGCCTATCGCTTCGAAGGCGATACATTCTGCCCCGCCGCCAAGTTCGCTGCCTACGAAAATGCGCTCGGAGACAGGTTTGTCGGAACAGTCCTGCCGGACAGCGCGGCCAATCCGGATGCGCCGCTAAAAACCCCGCATAGCGTGGTGACACTGCACCTGATCGACGAAGCCGGGCAGCCCACCGTTCAGGCGCGCGACGAAATACTGGGTTTCTTCCGCGCGCGCCTGATCGACGGTGTCTGAGCGTTCCTAGTACGAACCCGGAGGTGCAATCGGATCGCCACCGGCGAGCGCCCGACCCTGGATTTCGTAGCCGATTGTGGGAATATTCTGGATGTGCCGCAACGCCATGGAGACATCGCGCCAGTAGCGATTGATCGGCTTCTCTAGCGAGAAGCCGGAAGAACCAGCCTGGAACATCAGCGACTCGCTGGCGGCGTGGATTGTTTGCACCATCTGCGCTCCCGCGGCACGATGTCGGGTTTTTTCCTCAATCGTGAATTCCTCGCCGAGGCCAATACGGTCAAGCTTTGCCGTCAGGCTGAACAGAATCGCCTTGGCGGTCTCTATAAGCGCAGCAGCTTCACCAAGATCACGCATATACGCACCCGAATCAGTGCGCGGACCAATGGTGGTGGTCAGAACCGGCTTGCCGGATTCTGCAGTAACGATCTCCAGCATGGCTTCGACCGCACCGATAAGCTGGGCAAGACCGGTGGTGCGCACCATCGGCACCGCCGGAATGAGATCCGACGGGGCGCCGAAATGCTTCTTCGTGCGGTCGATCTGGCCGGCGCGCTTGTCCATCAGCACCATCTGACCCTCGGGGATGAAAACGTCTTTGGCAATCGCGGTATCCGATCCGGTGCCCTGCATCCCGCTGACGAACCAGGTATTCTTGATCTCGAAGTCGCTCATGGGGATGTAGCACATGCTGATGCCTGGAACGACGGGACCGTCGTAGTCTTCCAGGACAACGCCCTGCTGGGTCCAGGTCGCCTGGCGAGAGCCAGACATGTACGGCCAGGCTCCATTGATGATCCAGCCACCGTCCACCTGCCTCGCCTTGCCCGGAGGGTTATAGGCCCCGCAGACAGGTTCCGGGCCATTGGCAAAGACGGTTTCCTGCACGCTGTCGGGCGCAAGGCTGGTGACCCAGCTTGTCCCGTTGATGATCTGGATGACCCAGCTGACGGCCGGATCGCCCTTGGCGATTTCCATCTGCACGCGGCAGAAATCGGTAGGAGAAAGTCCGTAGCCCCCAAGACGCTGGGGGACGAGCAACTGCAGAAATCCCTCGTCCTTGAGCATCGCGTCGACAGCCTTTGTGGGGCTGCGGCGTTTCTCGCCTTCGGGGGCCTGCTCGGACAGAAATTCGCGCAGTTCCTTGGCCCGGTTCACAAGCTTGTCAGCGACTTCCTTGTCCGCCCAGCCAGTCTTTGTGTCTACAGGTGCTTCTGCCAGAGTAGCCATTTCATGCATCCTTTTTATAATTCAGGCGTGTTGGTGGGCAATCTCAAGCACCCACTCTTCCAGGTTGTCCGCGCTATCGTTCCATAGCGCGGACCAGTTTTCATCAGCCGGCACCAGCAGGGTGCTCAACTGGAGACGAACAAGTGTTTCGACGACCGCCTCTGCGTTGATACGCTTTCCCAACTTGTCCTCAACATGGGAAAAGGTCGGTTCGAGTGCGGAATAGACCGCCGCCTTGTAGCGATTGAAGCGGCTGCGAAAGAAGGAGAGGTGAAAGCGCGGCTCGACTTCGAAAACGCGGTCGGGCGAATTTTCATTGGTATAGCTTGCGTAGAAGTGCATCACCTTGCGGAAGCGCTTGATCGGATCATCGATGCCTTCTGCCGCTTCGCGAATTCCCGTTTCGAACCCTGTGCAAACGAATTCCGCTACTGCAGCGAGCACATCGTCCTTGTTCGAGAAATAGCGATACATCGTGCCACGCGACACGCCACTGGCCTCGATGATGTCGCTCATCGAGAGGCGCCTGACCCCCCTCTCGGCAATCGCGTCCAGCGCGCCGGAGAGTATCTTGATGACGCTGGGCGACGTGATGAGGTCGCCGGAGATGTCATTCGTGGTTTCTAGGCCAGGCTGGAACTTCATGTGCCGCCCCCTTCTAGTTCCTCGAGATTGTGAGGAATGCTGACGTAGCCCGGCAGGTTCTGCCCGCCGTCGACGTTGATCAGTTCGCCGGTCACGAAGGATGACATTTCCGATGCCAGGAAGACGACGACAGGCCCGATATCCTTCTCCGGGTCGCCCGCACGCTTGAGCGGATTGGTCGCGACCACATTCTCCAGAAAGCCGGGAACTTCGTCTACAAGCTTGGCGAAGACCTGCCCCAGTCCGGTGGGAGCGATAGCGTTTGCGCGGATATTGAAACGGCCCCATTCGACCGCCGCACTGCGCGTGAGCCCGACGATCCCCAGCTTGTTGATGTTGTAATCGCTGTGCAGCCAGGCTCCTGTCTGGGCATCTATTGAACTGAAGTTGATGATCGAACCGCCGCCGCGTGCCTTCATGTGCGGGAAGGCCGCCTGCATTGACCACCAGTTGCCCCAGATGCCGATTTCCATCGTCCGCTTGAGCATCTCGTCGGTCTTGTTTTCAAGCAGCACGCCGTCCGAGAGAAGCGAAGCGTTGTTGACGAGGGTATCGAGACCGCCTAATTCATCGACAGCGCGCTGGACCATCGCCAACACCTCTTCCTTTACGCCCATGTCGGCAGACATGCCGATGGCCTGCGTGCCAAATTCCTCGCGGATTTCCTTTGCCACACGTTCGGTTGCCGCGCCTTCGCGGCCAGTAATCAGCAGCGAAGCCCCTTCGCTTGCCATGCGGCGCGAGATGCCGTGGCCCAGGCCCTTAGCCCCGCCGGTTACAATCGCCACCTTGCCTTCGAGCAATCCGCTCATGCTGCTTCCCCTACCAATTTATCCATCTCCATGCGTTCTTCGCATTTTTCCCGGGTAAGGACGTAACCCTGGATTGTGTTGTCGTTGTCCACGAACAGGTGCTTGTCGCCGTGTTCGTCACTTTCCACTTCGCGCCACTCCCCCTTCACTGCGGCAGCCGGCGGAAGGAGGTTGATCGGGAACACGGTCGTCTTGACCTGCACCGACAGGGGCGGAAACCTAATTGGCGTCGGGGTGCCGAGTGCGCTGGGCGCAATGCCGCGCGCGGCCGCCATGATCGGCGTTACATAAGCGGCAAGTCCGTTGGGGTATTCTGCACAATCCCCGATGGCGTAGATGTCCGGCTCGCTCGTCTGGCCGTATTCATTCACCTTGATGCCGCGCCCGATTTCAAGGCCGGCTTCCTGCGCAAGTTTGACATGCGGAAGAAGGCCCACGGCCGAAAGGACGATATCGGCATTGATCCGGGTGTCATCGTCGAGCGTGGCAACATAACCCCGTTCGGTATGGCGATAGTCGATAGCCTCGACCTTGCGACCGAAATGCCATTCGACGCCCTTGTCCTGCAGCGTTTGGCGCACTTTCCTGCCCACGGCAGGTGGCACGAGCTGGGCCAGCGGCTCGTCCAGCATATCGACAACGACGGGGTTGTAGCCGTTCGTCACCAGATCATTGGCAAACTCCGTTCCCACGAGACCTGCGCCCATGATCAGGACGCGCGCGCCTTCGGGCAGTTCGTTGCGAAAGCGATCGTAATGCTCAAGCTGATTGACCGAGATCGCCCGATGCGCTGCGTCTCCGCCGATTTGCGGGCGGATCGGTTCGGCACCGGTTGCCAGGATCAGCGCATCGTATTGAATCGGACCGCCAGTGGTCAAAAGCGCCTTTCCCGCAAGATCGATAGCCTCTGCCTCGCGCCCGATGCGCGCATCGAGCTTGAGGTTTGCGATCATCTTTTCTGCCGGGGTGGTTACCAGCGCCTCACTGGTCTTTCCCTTGGCCAGGGCAGTTGAAAGTGCAGGCTTGGAATAAAAATGCCCGTCTTCCAGGGTCACCAGCACTAGGCGGGCTTCGGGCGAAAGGCGGCGCAGTTCGCGCAGCACTCCGAACCCTGCCAACCCGCTGCCGACGACCACGACGGTTGGTGAAGCGTTCTCGCTCATGTCAGTTACAGGAACACCGCAAAGTTGGACATGCCCAAGACCGACTGGTCGACGATTATCTCGCGACGGGCCAGCTTGTATTCGCCATCAACGTCACGCCAGATATCGCGGCGCTCTGCCGTGGTTCTCTCGTTGTCCGGGCTGTCACCGCGACTGCGCTCAAGGAAGAGGTAACTTACCACTTCGTATTCACCGGGAGTCGCGCACTCGCCAATACGGACATTGGTCACGAACCGGCGACACCGCGACGGCGGATCCTCGGCCCATGCGCTCTTTTGCAGACGACCGCTGCGCATCATCAGGGATTCGTAGTTCTCGTCGAAGTGAAACATCGTGCGCATGACGTCCCGGTCCCTGTTGGGGCCGGTGCGGGTAAGACGGATGGGCGCCTGGTAGATGATGTCCTGCGCGATCATGGCGATCCAGTCGTCGATCCGGCGTTCGTCCAGCGCGGCTGCTTCGTCGTAAAGCGTCTCCAGGATGCGATTGTAGACTTCCGAACCCAGCGGCACGCGCTTCTTGGAAACCAGTCCGCGCAAGATTGTGGTGGCATCGGGGGCGGCAGTCGATTTAGTTTTCCAGGTCATGTCGTCGTTCCCCCCTCACACTGCGTCCATCAGATCGTAATAGGCGAGCCACCAGTTCCACTGGGTATCGTCCTTGGTGAAGCCGGGATAAAGCAGGCCTTCGCCAACCCATCCTTCCGGTCGCTCATGGCCGTGCAGAGCCTTGTACTTAAGTGTGACGCCCTTGCTGACCGCGCCGCGTGCGTTCTTCATGATGACGGGCCACACATCGGCATCGTCCTGCTCGATCACGCCCGAGGTGCCGGTGTTCCAAATCGAGTTTTGCAGCATGTCCCGCTTCATCTGCTCGGGAGCATCCTTTTCGGCGAAGATATAGTTCGTGAACTCGACGCGATCCGGCCCCTTGGGCATATAGGTATGAAGCGTCAGCGCACCGGAAGATCCGCCATCCGTGCGCGGGGCAAAGATGAAGGCAATCAGCACGTTCGGGAACAGGCCGCCAACCTGCGGCGGAATGGTGGCTAGCTGGTTGACCTGGTCTTCACTCAGGTTCTTGAACAGTTCGGGGATCATTTCCTTGGTGATGCCAGGCGGTGTCAGCAACTCAAGCCGTTCGCGGGTGGACTTGCCTTCGAAGGGCACGTCGGCAAACATCTTGAAGGTCTTCTCGGCCTCGAGACAGCGGAGCGAATGCCCCTGCTTGCAAGAGATATCGACGCCATACATGCCGGGCGCCTGGTCGTAGATCGATTCAGCCGTGCCGCCCATTACGCCGCCCTCCATCAAGGAGCGGTGCAGGGTCAGCGTGTGGAACCCGTCGGAACCCGATTGTTCGCCCGGAACCTTCCAGTTGCAGGGCAGGACAAAGCGCTGCGGCGGGCCGAGCAGCTCCAGCCCGCTATCAGTGCGGCAGAACAACTGGTCCATGTAGTATTTGCTGTCACCCAGGAACTCGTCGAAAGACGGACCATCAACGTCCCAGGTGGCGAAAATCAAGCCGCCGTAAAGGTGCACTCTCGCCTTCTTCAGGCCGAGCGTCTTCTTGTCCACGTCATTGCCGTGCATCTTCTCGCGCTCCACCGGGGCGCCGATGAAATCGCCGTTAGGGCGGAACGCCCAGCCGTGATAGATGCACTGGTGAACACGCTTGTTGCCGGCTTCACCGAGGCATACGCGCATCCCGCGATGCGGGCAGACGTTGAGCGATACGTGGACGTCTCCGTCCGGTCCGCGCGCCACGATGACGTTGTCTTCCGCCATGTCGCGGACGATGAAATCGCCGGTTTCGGGAATCTCGCTTTCGTGCCCCAGCAACAGCCAGGTCTTGGCGAAGATCTTTTCCATCTCGAGCTTGTACAGCTCTTCGTCGGTCATGACGCGTAGCGAGACCTCATTGCTGTCTCGCATGATGAGATCGTCGAGCGAGGTTCCGTCGCGCAACGCGAGCTTTGATTTCTGCAGCATTTCAGCATCTTCTCCGTATCATTTTTTATAATTGATTCGCATCATACACATTGAATAATATCTGTTCAATATGTAAAGTGAACGTTGAGATGGAAAACGATGGAGAGATTGATGTCCGAAAAGGGAAAACTGAAAGTCGTAATCAACAAACCAGCTTGCTGCGGCTATGGCGTCTGCGCCGAGATCTGCCCGGAAGTGTACAAGCTTGACGAACACGGAATCGTCTACGTGGATGATGAGATCGTGCCGGAGGGCTTGGAAGATGCCGCGCGCGAAGGCGCCGATGCATGCCCGCAATCTGCCTTGGCGGTTGAAGACGCCTAGGATGTCGGCACGGTCGGTGGCGAAGGCTCTGGCGGTTTCGTGATCGATAGCCGCCGCCTTTTTCCAACCGTGGTGCAGGATAGCCTACCGTGTGGCAGGACCAAGGTTGTTGCACGTTCCCGATGTCCGCAGTGACAGAGGGAAACCGATTTATGCGTAACGAATTGAGCGGTCTGTTTTCGCCGTTTTCATGCAAGTCGCTGGACTTGGCAAGCAGGTTTGTAATGTCGCCCATGACGCGGCAATTCAGCCCCGGCGGTGTGCCGGATGAGAACGTTGCCGAGTATTACGCCCGCCGAGCCAGAGCCGATGTCGCCCTGATTGTGACCGAAGGCGTCGGCGTGGATCACCCTTCCGCGCTTGGCCAAGGGAGCATGGAAGAAAAGGACATTCCCGTACTGCATGGCGAACATGCTATGTACGGCTGGCGCGAGGTGGTGGACCGCGTGCATGAAGCTGACGGAAAGATCGTACCGCAGCTCTGGCACATGGGCGCGTTGAGGCAGGAAGGCACGGGGCCGTACCCAGAGGCACGCTCGCTTGGCCCGGCAAATATGGGCGAGGAAGAGATTTCTGACGTCATCGCCGCCTTCGCGCGCTCGGCCGCCAACGCAAAGGCTCTGGGCTTCGATGGCATCGCGCTTCATGGCGGACATGGCTATCTGCTCGACAGCTTTCTGTGGGAACAGACCAATACCCGCGATGACGAGTGGGGTGGCGATCCCACGCGGCGGTTGCGGTTTCCGGTGAAGCTGGTGGAGGCGGTTCGTGATGCTATCGGGCCTGATATGCCGATCATCTTCCGCATATCGCAATGGAAGTTGCAGGACTACGATGCTCGCTTGGCCGACAACCCCGAAGATCTTGGCGCGATCTGTAAGGCCCTGGCAAGCGCGGGTGTCGACATTTTCGACGTCAGCACGCGCGTATTTTCCAAGCCTGCATTCAATGGTTCCGAAATGGGCCTTGCCGGATGGATACGCAAATTGTCAGGCTGCCCGACGATGACTGTGGGCGGGATCGGTTTCGACAAGGAACTGGCGGCCAGTTTCACCGAGCAGACCACTGCGATCGATAATCTGGCCGAAGTTGTCCGCCGCTTCGACGCCGGTGAATTCGACCTGGTGGCGATTGGCAGGGCCTTGCTGATGGACCCGCAGTGGGTGCGGAAGGCGGAGGCGGGCGAGCCCTTCAAGCCATTCGATATCTCGGCCTATTCGCGGCTGGACTGAAGCACAGATCAGAAGGTTTCGGATGTTGCGTAGATATGCAGCCGCGCTGCATTGGCATTGCCTGTCTGTTCACACATGAAGCGGACGGCGCGGGCGATCTCTTCAGGCTGCATTGCCGGGATGTATTCGTCCCAGCCGGGTTCTCCCTTGGCCTTCATCTCGGAGAAAATCTCGGTCGAAGTCGTGCCCGGTGCCACGATGCCGACGCGCACGCCCGAACCGGCAAGCTCGACACGCAGGACTTCGGTAAATCGTTCGAGAGCTGCTTTCAGCCCACCGTAGACCCCAGTGCCGGCGGCTGCGATGCCGGCACCGATGCTGGATATATTGACGATCTGCCCGGTGCCCCGTGCCTTCATCAACCTGGCTGCGATGATGCTTGATCGCACGACGGCCGAATAGTTGATCGCGATCATCCGGTCGAGTTCGGCAAGGTCGAAATCGTCATGGTGGCTCGTGCGCAGGATACCGGCATTGTTCACGAGTATATCGACCGTGCCGAAGGTTTTTTCCGCATGATCTAGCACCGACTGTGCTGCGGCATGTTCGGCAAGGTCGATCGAAAGTATTTGCGTACCGACGCCGATTTCCTGCTGCAAGGCTTTGAGGCGGTCTTCCCGCCGCGCGACAAGCAGCAGCTTTGCGCCGCCTTCGGCAAGTGCTTTCGCAGTTGCGGTGCCGATACCTGCCGATGCTCCGGTCACGATGGCGACCTTGCCTTCGAGTTGCATGTCCTGTGTCCTTGTCATTCGAGGATCATCGCCGTGAAAGTCTGCCGCGCGATCTTCCAGCCATCGCCCGTCCGCACAAGAAAATCCTCATGGGTGCCGATCCCGCGATGAACAGGACCCTTTTCATTCACCTGTCGCGAGAGCGCATCGACATAGCACAGCGAGCTTGCTCCTCCGCTTATAGCGGCAAGCTGGATGTTGCTGATACGGTGCAGCGTTGCGCCGAGACCGGAATGCGCATTACGCATGTAATCGGCCAGATCGACCAGATTGTTCCAGCAGCCGAAGTTGCCGCAATCAGCCTGGCAATCGGCGGTGAAACAGCTGCGAAACAAGGCCCAGTCACGTGTATCGATACTGTTGGCATAGGCGATGAGAACGGCGCTTATGGAACGTTCATCCTGGCTACTCAGCCCGCTTTCGATCCGGCGGTAGACATTCATGGCATCAGCCTCTTCGCGACGTTCATAATGGTGACGGGATCATGCAATCTTGCTTTCCCAGTATTCGGTTCGGGGTGGCGCGGTCAGCATTGCTGCCATCTGGTCCATCATCCCCTGTTCGGTGCGGAATGCAACATAGGCCTCGTACGCGGCACGCGTTTGCCATTCCTCGATGAAGATTACGCGGTTGGAATCGTCGGCATGGCGCCTGATATTGATGTTTACCAAGCCGGAAAAAAGCATGTGCCTTCCAGTGTAAGCGGAATCTGCTCGCAGAATTGCGCGATCACATCAGGCTTCAGCGCCAGTTCTAGGGTAACGATAGTAGTCTCGCTCACGGCGGCCGTTCCTCTCTCGTCGCTATCGCCCGATCGGATAGAATATGGATTTTTCGTGCTGGTATTCGCGCAGCCAGCCGGGGCCGTACTCGCGCCCGATTCCCGAACGTTTGTAACCCCCGATCGGGGCGTCGCTCATGGTCCCTGTTCCACCGTTCAGCGAGACGCTGCCGGCCCGGACCTGCATGGCCATTTCATAGCCTTTCGCGGCATCGGCTGTCTCGATTGCGCCATTGAGTCCGTAGCGCGAATCATTGGCGATGCGGATCGCTTCCTCGTCAGAGGAAAAGCCGATTATGCAGCCCACCGGACCGAAGATCTCTTCTTGCGCAATGGCCATGTCGTTGGTGACATCGTCGAACAGCGTCACTTGTGTGAAGTAGCCCTTGTCGAGACCTTCTGGCCGCCCCCCGCCGCACACAAGTTTTGCTCCGGCGGAATGGCCCAGCTCGATAAAATGCTCGACCTTGCTGCGCTGGCTCGCACGTATAAGTGGCCCCATGTCGGTCGCAGGGTCTGCCGGATTACCAACGCTGATCTGTTCCGCCACAGCTGCTGCGGTCGCTGCGAACCCTGCGCGCTGGCTTTCGTGCACGAGGAAACGGGTGGGAATGGCGCACCCTTGCCCGGCGTTGATGGACAGGAGAGTTGCGGCGCTTACCGCGGCGCGCTCTACATCGGCGTCCTCACGCACGATCATCGCCGACTTGCCCCCCAGTTCCAGGTGAACTTTTTTCAGCGTTGGGGCGGCCTGTCCCATGATCTGTGCACCCACGGCTTCCGACCCTGTGAAAGTGACCATGTCGACCCGCTCGTCAGTGCACAACAGTTGCCCCTCTTCGATACCTCCGGTGACAATGTTGAGTACGCCCGGCGGCAGTCCGATTTCGTCTGCCAAGCGGCCGAACATCAGCGCGGAAAACGGCGTGAAGGGCGAAGGTTTCAGAACCATGGTGCAGCCCGCCAAAAGAGCAGGACCGATCTTGGCGAGGTTGAGCAGGAAGGGGAAATTGTAGCCGGTGATCGCAGAGACAACGCCAATCGGTTCGCGTACCACCGTGGTCCCACCTATGGAGCGGGGGCCGTCGGGCGCGAAGGGGTTGGGGGTAACGTCAATGGGCAGCCGCTCGGACTGCTCGCGCCGCGCATGGCCGATTGCAGCTTCGAGAAGTCGCAGCGGGTTGCCCACCTGCATCAGTTGCGTGATGCTTGCCGCGCAGCCCACTTCTGCCACGATCAATTCAGCGATCTGCGACTGTCTTGCTCGCAGTTCTCTTGCCAGGGCTTCGACCACGTCGGCGCGCTCTGCCATAGACATCCTAGGCCATGGTCCATTGTCGAACGCCTCACGGGCAGAGGTAATTGCCGCCTCGACCTGCTGTGCCGAAGCGACAGGCGCGTTCGCCAGCACATCTTCCGTCGCGGGGTTGATTACGGGTTCAGTGCCAGCCTGCGGTGCATGCCATGCGCCGTCGCAGTAGATCTGCGCAATGTCGGTGAATGGTATGGTCATGTAGAGCGCTCCTCATTGAGAATCATGTCCGAGGCGTTCATCGCGATGGCCATGGCTGGTGCGTTCGTATTGCCGGATACAAGTTCGGGCATGATCGAAGTGTCGCACACCCGCAGTCCTGAAACACCGCGAACGCGCAATTGCGGATCGAGCACACTGTCTGGCTGCGCCCCCATCGCGGCGGTGCCGGCGATATGGAAGGATGTGCCGCCGAGATGGAGAAGATTGGCGAGGATTTCCTCGTCCGTATTGATCTGCGCCGCCATACCGACTTCCTTGACCACCCAAGGGGAGAGGGCATCCTGCTGGCCGAAACGGCGGATCCATTTGAATAGGGCGAGGGCCCTGTCGCGGTCGATTTTTTCGGCAAAGTGATTGGCGTCGATCCGGGGCGGGGCAGCCGGATCGCTGGAACGGATATGAGTCGAACCGCAGCTTTCCGGGCGGGTGAAATAGCCGAGCAGGCGCATGCCGGGAAAACTGTCGAGCACCACCTTGCCCTTGGCGTTCTGCTTCATTGTGACAAGCATCGATCCGACTTGCGCGTCGGGGCGATCAAGATCCGGCGTCGTTTTTATGAAGCCGCCGATTTCGTGCGCTGCATCGGTCATGGGGCCACGCCGCTGGAACAGGTATCGAAGGACCGAAGCAATCAGGCCCACTCCGCGCAGCTTCTGGTTCGAGCTATGGCCCCGGATACGCCAGTCGACTGCGACATAGCGATGTTCGCGCAGATTTTCTCCGACATTGGGGCTGTGTGCGATGACTTCGATGCCCAGCGCTTTCAGCCGCGGCGTGTCTCCGATACCCGACAGCTCTAGCAGTTTGGGGGACTCGACTGCTCCTGCGCTCAGGATGATCTCGCCGCAGCAGGCGATGGTTTGACCATCGACGATTACGCCCGTCGCCCGATTGACTTCGAATACTATCCTTTCGACAGAAGCGCCGGTCATGATGGTCAGGTTTGGCCGGTCGCGTATCGGATCGAGAAAGGCCCGTGCCGCCGAGAAGCGTTCGCCTTTCCATGTCGTTGTCGGCTGATAGCCCATACCCTGGTCCGCCACGACATCGACTGCGTTAACGTCTTCTACCGTCGGCACACCCATTTGCGCGCCGGCATCCAGCAACGCGGCGGTGACTGGATTGCCGTCTGCCGCGACGGTGATGCGCAGGGGACCGCCTGTGCCGCGCCATTCCGCTGAACCCAGGGCGTGATTTTCCAGCGCGATGAAATGGCGACCCATGCGATCCCAGCCCCAGCCGGTGCATCCCGCCTTTGCCCAATCGTCGTAATCCTTCGGCGCACCGCGCATATAGACCATGCCGTTGACCGAGCTCGAGCCGCCTATGGTCCGACCCTTGAGCCACATCTCTTCCGGTTGATTACCCGCAGGGCTGACATCATAGGCGAAGACATGCGGATTGGACGGGTCTAGCAGTTTGCCCACACCGCGCGGCATGCGGATCAACGGGCTCTTGTCATCGGGGCCGCTCTCGATAAGCAGGACTGCGTTGGCAGGATCCTCGCTCAACCGGTTGGCCAGCACGCACCCTGACGATCCTGCGCCAACTACGATGAAATTGAACGGCGCATCGCGCTTCATGATGTCGGCACCACTAATCTGCCGAAGGCCTCGCCGTTTGCCACGCGTTTCATACCCCACTCCTCACGTCGGGATACCATGCCTTTCGCCGGAAGAGCCTGTCCTACCCTGCGGCAGGTTGCCGCGGTTTTTGTCCCGGTAAAAATTTTTCAGGAGATGAGAGATCAAAGGAACGCAAAATGACCGAGCCGACGCCTGGAAAGATGATCGAAGAGGCGGGCCTCGATGCCGATATGGCCGCTGGCGTCATGCCTGGCCTTTCGGCAGCGCTTGAGGCGCTGGGTCAAGAGCATGGGCTGACACGAACGGGTCACGAGCGTGCGCTGGCGCAGTTTCGCGACAACCTTTCGCGCCTTTCGGCAATTGCGGCGGATCGCAAGGCGCATCCCGAAATTGCCGATGTAGAGATCACCCGCCCAGTGTTCATCCTCGGCCTGCCGCGTTGTGGCACATCGATCCTGCACGCGCTGATCGGTGCAGACCCGCAGATACGCACGCCGCTGCAATGGGAAGTCGCTGCACCATCGCCGCCACCCGAAACGGCGACATTCGAGGCCGATCCGCGCGCGGATGGCTTCGATGCCTACGTGCGGGAGAATTTCACCGGTGCGTGGGCAGATGTGCTGAAGGCGCACCCTGTCGGTGCGCGTATACCGCAGGAATGCGGGATGATGCTGGAAACCGCCTTCCAGAGCATCAACCCGACAATGCTGTTCCGTCTGCCGTCCTATTACGACTGGCATCGCAAGGCCGACACCCGTTTCGGGTACCAGGTGCACAAGATGTGGTTGCAGCAACTATCATGGAAGAACCCGCGAAAGCGCTGGGTGCTCAAGGTGCAGGAACACGCCCATCACCTGCCCGAACTGTTTGATACCTATCCCGATGCCGTTCTTGTGCAACCGCACCGCGATCCGGTGACGGTGATGGCATCTATTTCCCGGCTTATCGAAGTCATCCGCTGCGTCGCCTTCGAGAAAATCGATCGCGAAGATCTGGGGCAAGAATTGCTGCATCTGTGGCACGACGGACAGGCTGCGGCGCTCCGCTGGCGCGAGGCCAATCCGCAGGTAAAGGTGCTTGATCTCGCTTTTCGCGAACTTATTGCAGACCCGGTGGGTTCGGTTCGCCAGGTTTACGATCACGCCGACATCGAATTTTCATCCGCCAGCCAAGAGGCGGTTTCCCGCTGGTGGCGAGAGCATCCGGCGGACAAGCATGGACAGCATCGCTATGAACTGGCTGACTACGGCCTGACACGGCAGCAGGTTGAGGAGGTCTATGCAGACTATATCGGGGCATATGAGGATTACCTGTGAGCCGCTGGGCCGACTATATCGCCCGCTTGTCATCAGCTGAACGGGTGTTCGACCTTTTGCCGTCCGGGCATGACAAGAGCGACGTTGCCGAGGTGGAGCGTTTGCTGTTCATGACACTCGCATCCGGCTGGCTTACCACTTTCGCGGATCGTGACCGGCCCGATTTCGTGCCAGCGGTGAACACTCATCTCAATCTGGTCGGGACGAATCCCGATTTCATTTACGGCACTGCCTCGATCGACGGAGATGGCCAATATCTGCTGACAGGCGAGCGCGGCGACGGCTTGTTCCTGCAGATGGATATCGCCGCCGGTGGTTTTGCAGTGATGGATACGCCCGGTCCGTCGCTGGCAACGGTTGATTTCGATGATCTGGCGCCTGATGCACAGGGACGTTTCTCGCTGCTTTTAAGTCAGGAAAGGCCAGCCAGTCGGGATGGTGACTGGGTGTATCTCGATCCGGCAGCCAGATCGCTGTCCATGCGACAGGCCAGCTACGACTGGGATCGCGGGCGCGAAGCACGCTTTGCCATCGAACGGCTCGACGTTGCGCATGTCCCTCGCCAGTGGTCTCACGAGGAAATTGGCCGACGCCTTGCGACCCTCGCCGATTATCCGGCGCGCTTGGCGGGAATGGCGCTGCAATTCATTGAGGGGCAGAGGCGCAAGGGTCTGTGGAACAGCTTCGAACATGATGACTGGGCAGGGCGCGGAGGCGTGGAGGGCCAGCACTATTACCAGGGGCTGTTTCGCCTAGAATCGGGTATGGCGCTGTTGCTGGAAACCGAATTGCCCGATCGGGTTCGCTATTGGAATGTACAACTCAACGATATGCGCTGGAACGCGATTGATTGGGTGAACCACCAGTCCAGCCTCAACGGCGGGCAGGCCGTAATCGATGATGATGGAAAGTTCCGGGCGGTAGTTGCGCTGGAGGATCCGGGCGTTGCTAACTGGCTCGATCCGGCGGGCAACGACGAGGGATCGATCATGCTGCGCTGGACAGGAGCCAGCAGGGGCCCTGTTCCTTCGCTCACGGCAATTCCGGTGGACGAGATTGCGAAGCGCATCTCTGCGGGAACGGCTCGAGTTTTAAGCGCCGAGCGACAGGAGCAGTTGCGTAACCGCCGCCGTTCGGCACAGATGCGACGGCGCTGGTAGCCGCCGCCTGGCTCAGGCAGAGCCGAGCTTCTCCGCACCGCTGGTGATCACATCGTCACCCATGCGCGCGCGGGCCTGCTCCTCGGCGGCAAGAGCCTGCGATGAAGGGTGTGCCACGTCGTCCTCGGTAACTTTTTCGGTCAGCTTGTCCCAATGGGTGACGAGCAGGCTGTCTTTAGCAAGAAGTGCCGGATCGACGATGTCCGCCGTGTCTTTCCAGCCATCCCAGCTGTCTGCGGAATTGACCTTGTAGATACCGACATAATTGTACATCGGCATGGTTGGCAGCATCTGGCCAAAGTTGCGAAAGGACAGCAGCGCCGCGCTGTGCACGCCGGGGCGGCGCAGGGCGGATGGCAGGTAGCTGTCGGCATACCATGCGCGCAGTTCTGCATCCTTTCCTTGCACGGCATTGAACTGTTCCAGAACCACGCCGCCTTTGTGCTGGATGTCCGGATCGTTGTTGCGAAACGCCAGCGGGTAATAGTGATAATCCTCCAGCACACTGTCATCAATGGCCGTGGTTACCATCATGCGGCTGGTAAGCGCGTTTTCCAAATGATCGCGAGAGAAGCGCTGCGGATCGAAGACATCGTAGAGAGCGAAATACTGCCAGTCGTAATCCGCAGGCACAGCCATTGGTTGATTTACGCTGCGCCGGAAACGCTGCGCGGTTATGGAGCCGCGAAAGCGCAGGGCATCGCGGATATGGATGTTGGTGTACCAGTCATCCAAGTCTGCGTCGCGCCCAGGTTGCGCCTTGGTCAACACCACGAGTACGGCTTCTATCATGCCTTCGCTCCTGCAGCGCTGGTGAAGGGTTCGTGCGGACCGCCCATCGCCTCGCGGTAGGAGATCGGCTGCTTGCCATCGAGATCCTTCACGCCATACCGCTGTGCCAGTTCGGCCCCGATCAGCGCCTGCCCGCTCAAGGAGATAAGCTCCGGATCGGCGTACAGGGCATCGATAACTCTTGCGCTAAATTCGGGCGTTTCCCAGTTGGGCAGGCTTTCGCGTATGTCCGGCGGAAGCATGTCAGCCGGCATTTCGCGCACGGCATCGGTAAGAATGAAGCCCGGCCAGTAGGAAATCGCCGCCACGCCGTGCGGAGCAAGGTCTACCGCCATATCGGCCATCATCTTGTCGGTCCCGGCCTTTGCCGCGCCATAGGCAGCGCCGTGAAAGTAGGACACCCCGCCATAGAAGGAGATGCTGGCTATCAGCCCCTTGCCTGCCTTCGCCATGAGCGGCGCAGCGTGCCACGCCGCGACATAATTGGAGCGAAGGCCCACATCGATCATATCGGCAAGGTGGAGCGGCTTTTCCCAGAACCCGCCGGGCGTCATCAAGTCCGTCGCGTGAACCGCAGCGGCATTGTTGACGAGGATGTCGATTCCGCCCGCCTCTTGCTTGATGCGTGCAAAGGCGTCGGCGACCAATTCATCGTCCGAATGATCGCAGGCAATCGCTAAAGGCTTCCCTCCGCGCTCTGCAATTTCGGCGGAAACATCGGCGAGTTCGGTTTCGTTGCGACCTGTGACGACCACGGTTGCACCCTTCGCCCCGAACTCGCGGGCAATACCCCGGCCAAGACCCCTCGTCGCGCCTGTCACGACTGCGATATAGCTCATCTCTCGTCTCCCTGCGTCTGGTCTGCTTGCGGTAATGCGTAGGCAATCAGCTCGTTGCTGTATCCCGACAGGATGCCGCCGTGCCCACCGGCCGCGATGACGATGAACTGGCGCCCGGACTTCGGCGACCAGTAGGTCATCGGCGTGGCGTTGCCGCCTGCCGGCAAGCGGCCGTGCCAAACTTCTTCGCCCGTGCGCAGATCGTAGGCGCGGATCATGTGCTCCTGCGTTGCGCCGATGAAAGCCAGACCCGATCCGGTGACAACGGCCCCGCCGATATTGGGCACACCCATGGGTATGGGAATACCCAGCGGCATCAGCAGCGGCCCGCTATCGCGCGCGGTGCCGAACGGCCTTTGCCAGAGGAGTTCGCCCGAATTCAGGTCGACCGCGCTCACCAGACCATAGGGCGGTTCTATGCAAGGGGCGACCAAGGGCGAGAGAAACGGAGAAACCGAGGCTGCATAAGGCGTGCCCGCTTGCGGGACCGGTCCGGCGACGCTTTCGAAGCTGGCGATCTCGGCGGGCTGCAGCCCCATGCGGTCAGCTTCGTCACGCGATATGAGGCGGTTGTAGTTGATGACGTGGGACGAATTGACGAAGACGATCCCGCTTCCCGGATCTATCGCGACGCTACCCCAGTTGTTACCACCCAGAGAGCCCGGCCAGACGATTGATGCCCGGTCGGCTTCCAGCGGTGTTAGATGTCCGTCGAACCTCGCCTGGCGAAACTTCAGGCGACACCATGCCTGGTCCAGCAGGGCAATGCCCCACATGTTCCTTTCGCTAGGACGTGGGCCTTCGAAACTGGGCAATCCGACCGAGAACGGCTGCGTGGGCGATGCCCGATTGCCCTCCGCATTGGATGTTGCCACGGGCAGTTCATCGACTTGCGCGATGGCTTCGCCCGTGCGGCGGTCGAGCATGAACATTTCGCCGCGCTTGGTGGGTTGCAACAGGGCAGGCCGGCCGTCGGCTAGATCGAGGAGCACCGGTTGCGAGGCGACGTCGTAATCCCAGATATCGTGATGCGTGGTCTGAAAATGCCAGCGTGGCCGCCCCGTCGCGGCATCCAGCGCAACGACGCTGCTGGAATAAGTCTCCATTTCCGGCGAACGATGCAGCCCGGTATAATCAGGGGTGGCATTTCCCAGCGGAACATATACCAGCCCGAGGTCTTCGTCCGCGCTCATCACGCTCCAGCTGTTTGGTGTGCCGGGCGTATAGGTTTCCCCGGCTTCCGGCTCGCCCGTCTTTTCCGGGGCGCCCATATCCCAGGCCCATGCCAATTCTCCGGTGATGGCGTCGAAAGCGCGAATTACGCCGGATGGCTCACCCACCATCTGCCCATCTGTAACCCAGCCACCGATCACCAACTTGCCCGATACAATGGTCGGCGGGGAGGTGGCGTGATAGTAGCCTGGCGGCGCCTTGCTCATCCCGCGTAGCAGGTCGACCTCTCCTGCCTCGCCAAACCCGCTGCAAGGCTGACCGGTCTGCGCATCCAGTGCAATCAGACGGCTGTCTATGGTGGCCGTGTAGATGCGCGCGGCACAGCTTTGTGCGGCATTGGCATCGGGCATGGCAAAATGGCTGACACCGCGGCAGTTCTGGCCGAACACGCCGGTCGTATCGGCGTTGGCTTCGAACCGCCAGATCTGCTCACCGCTCTCCGGGTCGAGCGCGATGACGTCGTTGTAGCCGGTGCAGAAATACAGACGATTGTCGATCATCAGGGGCGTGGTCTGGAAGGCGGCCGGCTGGCCATTCGGCTCTGTTCCCGTAGAGAAACGCCATGCTTCTTCCAGTGCGCCGACGTTGGCCCGGGTGATCTGATCCAGCGGAGAGAAGCGTTGGCCGGCCTGCACGTTTCCGTAATGGTGCCATTCGCCGTCACGAATTGAGATAGGTGCGGTGGCGAGGCTGGAGAGATCATCGCCGCCGGTGATGCGATCGTTCCAGAATGTCCAGCCGAGGCCGCCCAACAGGGCCACCAGCGCGCCAGCCAGCAGCCCGCCGCTCAATCGCGTTACCGGCTTTGCGCCAAGCGATCGCCTGACCCAGGGCAAAAGCAACCAGATGCCGATACCGGTCAGCAGGCCCATGCGTCCGAGCAATGGCCAGAAGGCCAGTCCGGATTCCCAAAGTGACCACGCCAGCGAGATGAGCCAAAGCGCGCCATAGACATACAATGCCCGCTTCAATTGCCGCCACAGCAGCCACGCCACCGCAACAAGCGCGAAAGCACAGGCCAGATAATAGGGCGATCCGCCCTCCAGCAGCAATTGGCCGCCGAGCCATATAAGGCCCAGACTGAGCAGCACCAGCACTACTGCCAGAAGGCGATTGAGCCAGGTCATGCGGGTGTCATCCCATGAGGTGAAAGATCAGGGAACAAGCGCGCTCGGCCCCCCGAACAGGATGCGACCCAGGATGGCAGGGCCGATGTTCACGGCGAAGAACGTCATCTGGAACAGCACGATCATGCTCCACAGCCGCGTCCATTCACGGCGAAATCCGGCGGGCTTGCGTTTCGCTCCTGCCCGCAGTTCATGGGGCATGAAGCCGTCCTCGTCGCGGTCGGCGAGCAAGCCGACGAAGCCACCTGCCCAAAGGCCGATCAACAGCGGGAAGATGAGCGGAAGCCGACCCTGCTCGCTTTCCAGCGCCGGGCCGATAATGGAGTCGTAAGTCCACCAACCGTTGGCAACAGAACTGCCCTCGACATAGATCTGGTAGGCGAGGAACAGCGGAAAAGCCGTGAGCATTGAGTGAAAATAGACCGAGCGGCTGGGGAACTTCCATTTCAGGAAAATCACCAACGATGTGAGCAGGGGTATCGATACCGCGAACCACCAGCCCCAGCTGAACGGCATGAAGAGCGGTTTCACCGGCGTGGTATAGGCCATATCGCCCCAGAAGGGCAGGCGGGCGAATTGCGGGTTCCAAGCGACATAGGCCCCCCAGTCGCCGAAGAATTCCTGCCAGAACCCACTGGAAGCGGCCACCAGCATCAATCCGAAGAGTGGAATCCTGCGATTTTTCGCGGTCAGTGCCAGGGCCGCGAGCAACAATCCGCTCCACAGGTAGATGCTGCCGGTTTCCATCATCCACGGATTGACCGGATCGCCCATCGCCCGCGCGGCGAGCACCTCTGGGCTCATTGCGTCAGCGCCTTGATGTGTTCGGGAAGATTATAATTGTAGCCCTTTTTCTCGTAGAGGCTGGAAATTCGCCAGCCGTCGCTGGTCCGGCGGAATTCGTGGATGTACCACAAGCCGAAGAAAATAGTCTGCGGCTCCCCGTCGTCTCCGGGTGCAACCATGGGGTTGAAACATACAGAGCGCGTTTCACAGGTGTCGCCGTCGAACTTGTACTGCGTGGTAGAAACCGCGTGCTGCGCCATCAGAATGGGGCCAAGACTTGCTTCGAGGAAGGCCTTTATCTCAGGCAGTGAGCCCTTCACGCCAACCATCTCGCTGTAATCGATAACGGCATCATCGGTGAAAAACTGATCCAGCGCGTCGAACTCTCCGTTATCCACGGCATAGCAGTAGCCGACCAGCAGATCTTGGATTTCGAACCTATTCGACATTTCTTGCATTGTAAGCACGGCAGTCTCCCTCTGTCCGTTGGCACCAGCTTCATGCGCGACCGTCGAATGGGTTATTCCTTCCCATTGGTAGGTTGCAGTCGGCTCGTGCGTATCGAAAAAGGCGGAGAAATGGCCGCGCCACGTTTTTCCGGGGTCGGTGATTTTTTATAACAAGGCCGCTATCGGCGGTGACCATGATGGAGATATCAATGGCTGGAAGAATTGCCCCTTTCACTGAAGAAGATTTCAAGCTTTCGCCCGAAAAGCGCGCCGAGATTTGTGAAGGACTGACAGAGCGGCAGGCTTTCATGGTCAACCAGTGGATGGATCTCCATGATAAGCTCAACGTCGGCGACTGGACCGGTTTCGACGAGTTCATGGACAAGAGCAAGATGACCTACGACAATCCCAATCGTCCCGACCTGGGAACGTTTGAGGAATGGTCGACTTCGCCTATCGCCCTGTACAAGACCTTCCCGCCATCGATCTATCGTACGCTCAAGGCCTGGGGCAGCGGAGACGATGAAATCTGCGTTCTGTGTCACCATCACGGCAAACACACGGGCGGCCCCTACATGGGCGTGCAACCCACCGGCAATCAGCTCGATGTGCTGTGGTTCAGCTGGATCAAATTCGAAGGCGACAAGATCGTCCACATCTACTCGATCTCGGATGTGCTCTCGATGCTGATCGACCTTGAAGTGATGGAAGCGCTGCAGCCGGTCGATCCCTACAAGTAAGCTCGACAGGTATACCAGTACGCGAAAGGGGAGGCTGCAGGGTCTCCCCTTTTTCGTGCGCGTATTGTTAGAGGCTAAATCCTCCATCGACGATGATTGTCTGTCCGGTAATGTAGGCTGCCCTGTCGGACGCGAGGAAGCGCACCGCTTCAGCCACGTCTTCACTGTTGCCGAAGTGTCGCAGGGCGATGGCCTTCTTCTGGCTCTCCCAGATGTCGGGCGTATAGAGCGTCTGGAGGAAGTGTGCCCCAAGACCCGCATCGATGATGCCTGGTGCCACCATGTTGGCGCGAATACCGAACTTTCCCTCTTCCTTGGCAATGGCGCGGCCAAGGGCTTCCATCCCGGCCTTTGGAACGGAAGAGAGTGCATCGCCCGGCGGGAATGTGTAATTGGCCACCGACACGAGAATGACGAAATTCCCGCCTCCCTGCGTACGAAAAAGGGGAAGCACCTCGGCCACGATCCGCGTCAGGCCGAGCAATTCGGTTTCAATGACCTCGCGCCATTGATCATCCTCGATCTGGCTGACGAACGGCTGCTCTATCGTGACGCCGGCCGCGTAGACAAGCGCATCTATACTGCCGAAATGGTCAACCGCTGCGGCGACGGAAGAGCGGATCGAAGCAGGATCGGCAAGATCGCAGATGGTTGGCCAACCTTCGCACCCGAAGGGCAGCGTTGCGGCCAGTTCTTCGGCTGCGGCGACATTGGATCGATAGCCCAGTGCGATGCCACCGAAATCTTCGGCGAGGGCAACGGCGGATGCACGGCCTAGTCCCCCGGTGGCGCCAACCACGAATGCATTCTTTCCGCTCACTCGGTCACACCCTCTCAATAGCGCTCAAGTTGCGCAAGCAGTTGTGCTGCGAATTCGTCGTTCCTGTCGGCTGTAAACATATGGCCGACACCTTTGGCGATCAGAACCTCGAGCTGGGGGGCGAGTGACTGGAAGCGAGCCGTGTTCCTGTCATTCACCAGGTGGCTCAGTTCCGCTCGCACCATCACCAGAGGGGATTGTATTCTGCCTACGGCGGCCAGTATCGCCGCGTTTTCGCTTGGGGGGTGCAGGAATACTTCCCGCCCTGTCGCGGGGTCCCAGTGCCAGTGCCACCGTCCCGATTCATCCAGCCGCATGGATCGCGCCAGGCGGCTGGCGTCGGCCATCCGGGGCTGTTCGAGGTGAACGGAGAGCGCATCGGCTGCGGCGTCGAGGCTTTCGTACCCGTTTGCTCCCTCGGAGAAGAACTGGCGAATACCGTCGATCTTGTCGTCGGGCATGTCCGGGGCGACATCGGCCAGCATGATGAGCCGGATCTTGTCCGGGTGATGCGATCCCGCGATCAAGGCAGCCTGACCGCCGCGCGACGCGCCCACCAGGGTGACACGGCTCGAGAACTGGTAAATCAGCTTCTCGATGTCTCGAGCAAAGGCTTCGACATGATAGTCGCCGTCTTGCGCCCAGTCGCTTTCGCCATGACCGCGCAAGTCGAATGTTATTGCGTGGTATCCGACCTCGCCAAGTCTTCTGGCAGAACCACGCCAGGCATTGCGGCTTTGACCTCCGCCATGAAAAAAGAGAACGGGAGGGGCTGCCGGATCGCCGTAGGCTTCCCCGACAAGCTCCAGCCCGTCCCCTTGGTATCTGGCCTTCGAACCGCGCAAATCAGGCGTTGACGGGCACGGTTTCGGCGTGGCTGGGGTGCTCCCCCGGCCCCTTGTAGGCGAACTTGCCGGGGGCGTGGTGCCACTTGCCATCGTCGCGGCTCTCGTAAGGAGAGGCGACCTCGATCAGGCAGCCGTGCGTGCTCTTGTTGCCGACCCAGCTCCATTTCTGCCAAGTCATGTCCGGATCGTTGAAGGTCTCGCCTCCGCCGGGAAGGTGCAGGCCCTGGGCCTTCAACTGCTCCATCGCGGCTGGCACATCATCGGTGCTGAAGCACATGTGATGGACATGCTCACCGACCTTGTCGAGCCGTTTGCCGAGCGGAGTGCCGGGGGCGGGCTGGATGAACTGGATCTCAGTGGAATATTCGTTGACGAAGGTCGCCCATTTCATGCCGGCATCGTCGCCGCTGGAAAATTCGTCATACTTTACGATGGGTTTTTCGAGAGATTGCGGGTCGAGCACGCGCAGAATCTTGGTCCAATCCTCGATCGCCTGATCGAGATCGCGAACCACCATGCATACATGGGCAAAAGGACCGCTGGGCATTACTTTTCTCCTTGAACTAAATCAGAATTGTGGCGGTTCCGGCATTTACCGTGCCGCGTCCGTCCACTTCGAGTTTGATGTCGCAGGAAACACGGTTTCCTTCAACCGAGGTGACTTCGCCCGAGGCGGTTGCGCGATCGCCTTCATAGACATTGTCGAGGAAACGGGAATCCATGCTTTCCACCCGGCACCCGGGAAATGCCACCATCAGCATATTCATCATGTATGCGACGTTGATCGGACCCTGATTGATCCTCTTGTCGCCGAGACCCTTGGCCTTCACGACTTCCACATCGAGATGGATCGGATTGGGGTCTGCGAGAAACACCGACCAGTCTCGCATGGCATCGGGGCTGACAGAGTCGATCACAAAGGGGGGCAGGGTATCGCCGATCTTTGGTTTGTCTGTGCTGCTCATGCGGCTAGCTCCTTGCGCGGGAGGACCCACACGTTGTTTGTTTCCAGCACGGCATCTCCACCGTCGACCGGATGCAGACGCAACCGGTAAGTCAGAACGTCCATCACGCCCAGCTTGCGGCTTTTCTTGCGAACAAGGCTGAGGATTTCTCCGGCCACCCTGTAATCCTGTCCGACGACAAGCTGCTCGGAAAAACGGACTCCGGATGAGCCCATCATCGGGCCGTCATCCACGTCGAAGTCGCACGTCTCGCATACCCCGGCCACGGTCTTCCCCATGGCGACCTGTGTGGCGATGTAATAATAAATTGGATGGGCCGTACCGTCTGCGGCAGGTTCCACTCCGGTCGACTTGCACAGGGCTGCATTCTCTTGGGCCGTGATCGTGAAGATCTCGGTTCCGTCGAGCGACGTTCCCGCGACATCGGGGGCAGGGGGGAATTCTTCCATCTGCAAAACCCTCAGAATGAACGTGGCAGGCCGAGATTTTCGGCAATGGAATTGCGCACCATTTCATTGGAAATCGGCGTCATCCGCAAAATCCGGTGATCGCGCCAGTAGCGCTGCATGTCGGTTTCCGCAGAATAGCCCATCCCGCCCATGATCTGGATACCAAGGTCAGCCGCCTTCACGGCATTTTCCGTGGCCACCATCTTCAGCATGTTCGCATCTGTGCCGCAGGGCATCCCGTTGGATTGCATCCATGCGACGTTATAAAGCAGTAGCTCGGTCACCTTTTGGGAAGTTGCAATATCGGCGATGTAGTGCTGCAGGATTTGGAAGCGTCCGATCACGCCGCCGAATGCCTTTCGCTGCATCATGTAATCCAGCGCATCTTCCAGCACGCCGTCAATTGCACCAAGGCATTGTGCGCCCACCATGATCCGCTCGTTATTCAGGCTGGGGAGCATGGCGCCCCATGCCTTGCCGGGTTCGCCAAGTACGTCTTCGTCGGGAACGAAGACGTCTTCATAATGAACCTCGCAACTGCCCATCGCCCGCATGCCAAGCTTTGGCAGCAGGCTGGCGCTGATACCGGGTGACTTCGCGTCCACGAACAAGGCAATCAGTCCATGATGCTTCTTTTCAGCATTGCGGTCGCAGCGAGCGAGAACCAGCAGGCGATCCGCAACCTTCGCGCCGGTAGTCCACATCTTGGCGCCGTTGAGTTTCCAGCCGCCATCGACCTTGTCGGCAAAGGTCTTCATCGCCCCCAGTACGTCGGTGCCACCGTCAGGTTCGGTCATTGACAGGGATACCCTGAGGTTGCCAGCGGCCATTTCGGGCAACCAGCGCTGCTTTTGCTCTTCGCTGCCAGCGATCGCGACCGAATGGGCGCCGCCGAACGACGTCAGGCCCCAGACCCACAGAAGGCCGCCTGCCGTACGGGCCATCTCGCGTGCGAAGATCATCTGCATGATCACATCACCGCCAAGGCCGCCGTATTCCTCGGAGATACCAACGCCGAAGTAGCCCTGCTCCTTCAGCTTGTCCCATATTTCGAAAGGATAGTTTTCCTCGTCGGCCTCAAGCTTGCGCATGAGATCCTTGGGCAGTTCGGCATCGACCCAGCGACGGACGACATCGCGAAATGCAATCTGTTCTTCTGTTAAATTGAAATCCATAATTGCCTCATGCCGTAGGATAATTCTTCGGCAACCTATCGAACGTCGGGTTAGATAGAGAGCCCGCCTTCGACCGGGATGACAGAACCGGTGATATATGAAGCTGCCGGAGAGGCCAGATAGATCGCGGCGCCCGCCATGTCTTCCGCCATGCCGGTGCGCCCCCGTGGAACCATCGATTCCACCATCTCGCGCATTGCATCGTCCTTGATGACGGTCATCTCGCTTTCGAAAAAGCCCGGCGCAATCGCATTGACCGTGATGCTATCCGAGGCAAGATTCTTGGCGAGCGACCTGGTCAGCCAGTGTACCGCCCCCTTCGATGCCTGATAGGCGTAAACTTCACGCGGTCCGATCTTGAGCGCGCCGACCGAACCGATGTTGATGACGGTTGCAGGGCGTTGTGCAGTGGCACCCTTTCGCATCAAAGGCAGCACTTTCTGCAGCAGGAAGAACGGGCTCTTCAAATTGAGATCGAGGACGCTGTCCCAGTCGGACTCGGAAAATTCGTCTATCGGGGCATCGGACAATGTGCCGGCGTTGTTGACGAGCACATGCAGCGCATCTTCCCGATCGGAGAGATCGGCAACCAGCGCTTCGATGCCCTCGATCGTCGAGATATCTGCGGAGATTCCGATCACATCGCCCGCTATGCCTTCTGCCGCCGCAGCCACCTTGTCGGCATTGCGTGCGCAGATATAGACCCGCGCACCTGCGGCGGCGAGGCCTTCCGCAATCATCCGGCCGATCCCTGCGCTGCCACCAGTCACCAGCGCGACGCGCTCTTTTACGGAAAACAGGTTCGAGGTATCGATCATTCGGTGATCTCCAGGACCATCTTGTTCAAACCTTCCGGATCGCCGACAGTAAAGGCGTGGTCGCCGGGGTGTTTGTGCATCGTCCAGCCTAGCTCTTTCGCCCTTTCGTGCATCATGCCCATGATCGTAGTTTCAGCGGCGATGTAGTCCACCTGGTGGGTGATCGCATCGGCACCAACGGGGATGACGCAGCTGGTTGCGCGCATGGGCTGGTCTGACAGATGATCGAGCAGCCATTTCTCCCGCTCGCGATCCATCATATGCGGGTGTTCCTTGGCCATTGCGCGCTGTTGTTCGTGAACGCCCGAGCCTACAGGTCCTTCGCCGTTTTCCAGCATTACATCGAGCCCCGCAGCTTCTTCCTCGCTCGCAAAGCCCATCATAGATGCAATGCGTTCGCCCGCATGAGGCACAATGGCATCGAGGTAGATCACGCGCCGGATACGCTCACCCGCCTGCGCTAGAACGCCCGGCGCAACAGTGCCCGCATAGGAATGAGCGATCAGGATCACATCGTTCAGATCCTCAAACTTCAGGACATTCACGATGTCGGTCACATGCACAGCGTTGCCGACATTGCGGCCTATCAAGTGTTCGCGCTCACCAAATCCGGTGAAGGTGGGCGTGAATACGGTATGCCCCTTGCTCTCGAGTTCCGCACGCATGAATTTCCAGGTCCAGCCGCCCATGCCGCCGCCGTGCATCAGAAGGAAAGTAGCCATTATTCGGGCGCTCCGGGTTCGAGGTTGGAAACGAGTTCGGGTGGAACATCGGGACCCCAGAGATAGAAACTATCTTCCGGAGCATGCTGGGCTGCAGGCCATTCGCAATCCGCCGGGATGTAATCGATGTCGGCAGAAAATTCGGCATAGCTGCCCCACGGATCGCGGGCATAGTAGAAGTAATTACCGCCCAGCACATGGCGACCGACGCCCCATCCTTCCTTGTATCCTGCACGCATCATCTGCGCCGAGCCGAGGCCGACTTCCTGGAAGGAGCCGACGTCCCAGCTGGTATGGTGCATGCCACGGTGGGTCGATCCCACCAGCGCAAGCAGGTGATGATCGCTGCCATGCGGGCCATGCAGAAACGCGACGACCGGGCCGCTGCCGTCGGACAGGCGAAGGCCGAGATTCTTCTCGTACCAGGCAGTCGCGGCCTCGACATCGGTCGTGTAGAGCGCGAAATGCGACATGTTGCGCGGTTTGGCCTTCGGCGCTTTCGAATTGAAGACCGCACCTGATTCACCCGGGGGAGTGGACACCGTTTCGAATTGGGTCTTGGCATCGGGCGAGCATTTGTCAGCCACTCTCAACTCAAGGGGGAGGCCGTCGAAGCCTTCGAACCAGGTGCCCCCCTCCGGTGCCTTGTCCGTTGCGTCGATCTGCGCCACGCCGTTTGCTTTCAAACGGTCGATCAGCGCCTCTTCGTCTTCGGCGTAAACACCGAGGCTGAGATAGCGAAGCTGCTTTTCCGGACCTTTCACGATCCGGGCCCAGCACTGTTCGTGGCCGAACGTGTAGAGTTGCAGGCCGCTATCGACCTCGCGGACATCGAGACCAAAAGCCTCGTAAAAATCCTTGGCGACCGTCAGATCGGGCACTTGCAGTCCGAAATGATCAATCGAGTGGACACCAAGCGCGCCGGCGCGTTTTTGCGACATTTCTCTCTCCCTATCGGACGGCTTTGAGCTCACTCGGCGACGATGGGGTTGCTGAGCAGGCCGATGCCTTCGATTTCGACTTCGCAGGTATCGCCGTCTTTCATCCAGATTTGCGGATCGCGTGCGACGCCCACACCGCCGGGCGTGCCCATTACGATCACGTCACCTGCTTCGAGCGTCATGAACGTCGAGAGAAGGTGAATGGTGTTTGCAACAGTGAAAATCAGATTGCCGGTGTTAGAGGACTGCATGACTTCGCCATTTACGCGGCATTCGATCTTGAGCCCTGCTGCACCCGCAGGCACTTCGTCGGGCGTGACAAGCCATGGACCGAAAGCGCCCGTATCATCGAAATTCTTCCCCGCGGTCCATTGCGGCGAACGAAGCTGGTAGTCGCGGATAGAGGCATCGTTGAATACCGAATATGCGGCCACATGTTCGAGCGCTGCAGATTCGGCGATGTTCTTTCCGCCCTTCGAAAGCACAACGGCCAGTTCGGCTTCCCAGTCCAGTTGTTCGGATACTTTCGGCAGGATGATCGGCGCGTCATGGCCGATGAGGCTGGAGGCAAAGCGGCCGAAGAGGACGGGAAAATCCGGGATGCCGAGGCCCGCTTCTTCCGCGTGGTCGCGGTAGTTGAGACCAAGGCAGATGATCTTCGGCGGATTGGAAAGCGGAGGCAGAAACGTCAGGGAAGCATCATCAACCGCCTCACCGGCCTGTGCGGCCGTTCCGGCAGCGGAAAGCTTTCCCGTGGCGATTTGCGTATCGAGGTCGGCCAGACCATCGTCCCAGACGACTTTCGTCGTTCCATCGACCTCGGCCGCGAGGCCGGTTTTTCCGTCTTTGCTTACCCTTGCAAGGCGCATGTCACTCTCCGATCGAAGTTTACTTGCTGGCCTTCTGGCCGGTTCCGCCACCAGTGGCGGGCATGAGGTTACTGCTCATTCCTCCGTCGACGAGAATGTCGACACCGGAAATATGGCCCGCTTGCGGGCCGAGCAGGAAGATAATTGCGTTTGCCACATCCTCGGCCATCCCCAGCTTGCCCAGGGGAATCATCGATTCCCGCTGTGCCCTGCGTTCGGGATCGTCATAGCCGGCCTGCGTCATCGGGGTGTAAGTGGGACCCGGCGACACGATGTTGCAGCGAATTCCGTCCGCACCCCACTCGAGCGCGCATTGGCGCATCAGCATGAGCAGAGCGGCCTTGCTGGAGGAATAAAAACCCAGACCCGGTGTCGGCTGGGTAGCCGACATGGAAGCAGTAGCGATGAAGGCCCCGCGAGAGCGCGCCAGGTAAGGATGGGCGGCCTGGCCCAACAGCCAGGTGGCGCGCGTGTTTACGGCATAGACCTTGTCGAACTGGTCGATGGTCTGTTCCAATAACGGCGCGCCTGAAATAATGCCGGCATTGCTGACCACGCCGTCGATTTCGCCCATCTGCGCCACCGCTGCAGCCACGATGTCCGTGCCGCAATCGGGAGAGGACAAATCGGAGACAAAGGCGCTGGCCGCAGGACCGATTGCCTCGGCCACGGCATTCACACCATCGCCATCGCGATCGGTCAGCAACATCTGGTGGGACGCGTTCTCGGCCGCCAGCAATTCAGCTACCGCCTTGCCGATGCCGCTCGCCGCTCCTGTGATTACAACCCGCATGACATGATGCTCATTCAGAAATTCCAAGCTCTTCCATCAACTGCTTGCGCAGCTTGAACTTCTGGATCTTGGACGCCGACATCGGCCAATCGTCAACATAGCGGACATGCCGTGGCACCTTGAAGGATGCGATCCTTTCGCTTGCGAAGGCGATCAGCTCTTCCTTGCTGGGGCTGGCACCGTTGGCGGTCTTCACGAAGGCGGCGGGCACCTCGGCCAGCCGTTGATCGGGGATGCCCACGACCTGGCAAAGCTCTACCGATTCATGTTCGTCGAAAACGGCCTCGACTTCGGCGGCAGCGACATTCTCTCCGCCCACCTTGAGCATATCCTTGAAACGGCCATGAAAATACACGTGGCCGTCGCGATCGATCGAACCGATATCGCCACTGTGATACCAGCCTTCGGTATCGATTGCCTCTGCGGTCTTTTCCGGATCGCGGTGATAGCCGTCAAGCATGTTGTAGCCCTTGATAAGCACTTCGCCACGTTCGCCTGTAGGAACATCCTTTCCGGTTTCGGTATCCACGATCCGCACCGAAACACCTTTCAGCGGATAGCCGAGCGTCCGGAATCCCATTTCAGGGTCCATGTCATAACCGCCGGTGCTAACGATCCCGCATGCCTCGGACATGCCGAATGTGCCAACCTGAAGCGCATCGGGCATCTTTGCGCGATAGGCATCGCCAATGGCCTTGGGCATCTGACTGAAGCAACTGTTCATGAGGCGCACGCTGCTCATGTCGGTCTTGTCCCAGTCGGGATGTGCGATCATGGCCTGGTGGAAGGTGACGAAGGGCAGGAAGAGCATCGTGGCCTTTTCCGCTTCGATCTGGTGGAGGCTTTCGCCCGCGTCGAAGTGCGGCTGGCCGATGAAGGTGCCCCCCACTTCAACCGCACCCAGCATCGCCAGCATGGCAGCAATGTGGAACAGGGGCATGGGTGACCAGACCCGTTCGTCATCCTTGAAGGCCCAGCGGTTGCGAGCAAGATTGCAGGCTTCGCGAGAGATTGCCTCGTTCGAGAGCAGGCATCCCTTCGGGTTCGCGGAAGTGCCCGAGGTGTAGAGAATCATGCAGGTGTCACGTAGTCGCACCGCAAGCCGGGCGTCATGCACCTGTTTTTCATCGATCGCCGCGGCAGCCTCATTGAAGGCCTGCTGATCGATGAAACCGGGCACCTGCTTGCCGCCGTTCAGGATCAGGCGGCGCAGCAGCGGCGCTTGCGAAACATTCAACTCCATGGGATCCGGGCATTCACCGATTTCAGGGAAGGCTTCCGTCAGCCGCATGGTGAAATCTACGAAATCATCGGATTCGCTGTTCGTGACGACGGCCGAGAGATTGGCATTCTCGACCACGTAGGCGATCTCGGGTGCGCGATAGCGCGCGTTCATCAGCACAGATACGCCGCCCGCCATGGAAACAGCGAAGAGGGTTTCGACAAATTCTACGCCCGAGGGCAACAGAATGCCGACGTGATCGCCCTGCTTCACGCCAAGACCCAGAAGGCCGCGCGCCCGGTGCATTACCGATTGTACGACATCATCATAGCTGCGCCGCCCCGATGGGAACACCAGCGCATCTTTCTGAGGGTGGGCATCCCACGACTTGAGCAGCACGTCGGCAAGCGGACTTACGCTGATCCTGATGCGGGACGCATCTTCGCCATTAACAGACACGCAAGTCTCCTCCCTCTCCTGCCAGACGTGGCGCATTGTTCTTCAGACCCGTTGTCACGCCGTTGCCCTCTCCAAGGATAGGCCGAGTTGAATTTCCCGGTTCAGCCGCAACCCGCCGCGCCGCCATCGACGGGAAGCGCAACCCCCGTGATGTAGGATCCTGCCCGCGAGGACAGGAAAACCACCGAACCGGCGATCTCGTCCGGACGACCGAGGCGCGCCATCGGGATTTGCGCCAGCACTTCGGGATCGACCTCGTCCTCGTCGCGCAGATGCGCGGTCATCTTCGTTGGGAAAAAGCCCGGCACCAGCGCATTCACCGTGATGTTTCGGTCTGCCAGATCGCCTGCGAGGTCGCGGCTCAACATGTGGATCGCCGCCTTGCTGGCCGAATAGGAATAGGCGCTGAGACGGGCCGCTTTCAGCCCGGCGACCGAGCCGATGTTGATGATCCGGGACGGATCGTCCTTTGATCCCCCCGCTTCGAGCGGACCAAGCAATTCGCGGATAAGCGTGAACGGCGCTTGCACATTGACCATCATCACGCCGGGCCAGGCCTTATCCGGGTAATCATCTACAGGCCCGCCCCAGGTCTTGCCCGCATTGTTGACGAGAATATGCAGGGTGTCGCCACATGCCTCGCGCAGGCGTGCGGCCAGATCGACGGCGGCTTCAGGGCTGGAGAGATCGCATGGCAAGGGAACACAGGTTCCCAGCCGAGACATCTGCTCGGCAGCCGCCTTGCAAACATCTTCCTTTCGCGACGTAATCGCCACGGTCGCACCTGCATTCAGCAGGCCCTCTGCGATCATGCGGCCCAGGCCCTGCGCCCCGCCGGTGACGAGCGCGATTTTTCCGCTCAGGTCGAACAGGCCCGTCATACCGCAATCGCCACCTTGCCAAACTTGTGCTCTTTTTCCAGGAAAAGCAGCGCCTTGTCGGCTTCAGCCAGTGGGAAGGTCTTTTCGATCACGGGGCGAATGTCGTGCTTTTCGATGAAGGCCAGCATATTCCGGAAATCTTCCGGATCGCCGACCTGGCTGCCGACGATACTGGCGCTCTTCAGGAACAGGGCTGTCGCGGTAGCTTCGAACTTGTCACCCGCGGTTGATCCATAAATCACGATCCGCGCGCCAGGATTGATGGCGCGGATATAGTTGGCATAGCTGGGGCCCGGCGCGCCATCGAGGACGACGTCGATACCGCCAGTCATCTTCCCGACCTTCTTGCGCCACTCGGGATCGGTGTACAGCAGCCCGTCGGTCGCCCCCATGCTCTTGGCCCGCTCGATCACTTCTTCGCTTTCTCCGGTGACGAACACCTTGCAGCCAAGGGCAACGGCATATGCAAGACCAAAGGTCGCAACGCCGCCGCCAACGCCGCTGATGAGCACCGTGTCGGTTGGCTGCAGTTGACCCTTGAACATCAGGGCGCGCCAGGCAGTAATTCCGGTGAGGATCGATGCCGCAGCTTCTTCCCAGCCCATGCCCGCAGGTTTGGGAGCGAGGTTTTCTGACGGCACACACACATATTCCGCAATCGTGCCGGGATGCGGCATTCCCAGCAAGCCGAATTCGGGCATTGGCGCATGGCGGTTGGGGCCCCAGTCGCGGCCCGGATAGATTACGACCTCGTCGCCGATATCGACGCCGCTTACGCCGTCGCCGATCATGTCGACCACGCCAGCGCCGTCGCAACCCATGGTGCACGGGGTGACCATGCCCGGATAAAGTCCGCGAGAAATCCACATCTCCCGGTGGTTCATGGACGCCGCCTTGATAGCCACACGGACTTCGCCGGAAGCAGGTTCGGGAGTATCGACATCAGCCACGCGGACAGCTTCCGGGCCCTCGGTGGATTCGAGCAGTAATGCTTTCATTGGTTCGAAAATCCTTTAGTCAGAAAGAGCGGGGGAGGCCGAGAGACTGTGCAATCCCGTTTCGGACCATCTCGTTGGTTATGGGGCCGATCCGCCAGAGACGGCTGTCGCGCCAGTATCGCTGCATGTCGGTTTCCGCAGAATAGCCCATGCCGCCCAGCATCTGGATGCCCAGGTCGGCGGCTTGGTTGGCCGCTTCCGAAGCGTGCAGTTTGAGCATGTTGGCTTCATTCCCCACATCTTCGCCAAGCGCCTGTTTGGAGGCGCAAAAATGAAGCAGAAGCTCGGTAGTTTTTTGCGAGGTGGCAATATCGGCGACGTAGTGCTGCAGTGCCTGGAATTCGCCGATATATTTACCGAAAGCCTTGCGCTGCATGAGATATGCCAAGGCGTCTTCCAGGACGCCGTCGATCACGCCGAGGCAGAAGGCCCCGACCATGATCCGCTCGTTGTTGAGCGTCGGCAGCAGGGTGTACCAGGCGTTGTGGGGCTCCGCGAGGACGTTCTCGTCGGCGACGAAGACGTTGTCATAAACCACGGTGCAACTGCCCATCGAGCGCATGCCCAGCTTGGCGAGCGGCGTGATGGTTACGCCTTCTGCGTCCGTAGGAACCCAGAACAGCGTGAGACCCTGGTGTTTCTTCTCCACCGACTTGTCCGATCGGGCGATGCAAAGCATGAAATCCGCCACATGGGCTGACGAGCTCCAAATCTTCTCGCCATTGAGTATCCAGCCGCCGTCAACTTTTTCGGCAGTGGTCGCGAGGTTGCCCAGCAGATCGGTTCCGCCACCGGGTTCGGTGAATGAAATCGCCGCCTTCAATTCGCCGGCGGCGATCTTCGGAAGATATTTCGCCTTCTGTTTTTGGGTGCCGTAGAGTCCGATGGATTTCGAACCGGCGAACGAGGTGATGCCCCATATCCAGGCAAGCCCCCCCAGCGAACGCGCCAGTTCGCGCGCCAGCACCATCTGCATCACGACATCGCCGCCCTGGCCGCCATATTCTTCATCGATGCCGACACCGTGCAGGCCGGCCTCCGTGAACTTGTCCCACAAGGCATGCGGATAGTTGTGTTCATCCGCCTCGAGCTCGCGGGCCCACTCCTTGGGGCATTCCTTGTCGACCCAGCGCCTGATCATGTCGCGGAACGCGCGATGATCTTCAGGCAGTTCGAAATCCATTTTCCTCTCCCAAAAAACCGCGATCCTTCTTGTTAGCGGTTCTCCAATGCCTCGTTGCCCTCGTGGATGCGTGCCACAACCTATCTGCCGATAGGAAAAGAGGCTTGCCACAGATGTTTCGTTCAACGATAAGCGAGCCACCGTCGGCACAAAGACCGACCGGGAATTGGGAAGAGAGTTGCGGGAATGGGCGTAGTCCAGACCACGATCGTGCCGCCGCGCTCGGCGCACGACTATATCGAACGTGCCAGGCTGGAAGCACTGGCGGAGAAGATTGGCGGGTATCGTGCAGTCACGGTGATCGCACCTGCTGGCTTCGGCAAGACGACAGCCATGCTGCGCTGGGCAGAGCTGCTATCCGAACGCGGACGTTCCGTCCTCTGGATCGCCGCGAGAGCCGGTATCGACAGCCTGGAAAGCTTTCTCGGTGCGCTTTCGCAAGCTTGCGCTGCGGCAGGGCTTTCGCTGAATTCCAGCGACCCGAGCACCTGGTTATTCGAACTTGCGCAGCGATCGGGAGCTGCGCCGATCTTGTTAGTCGACGACGGCCAGTTGCTGCCGGCAGAAGTCCACAAATTCATCGAGCAGCTGATCTTCAGTTCGCGCGATGGGCTAATCACGCTAATCGCCACGCGAGGTGAGAACGATATCCACCTCGCGCGCCTGAGATCGCTCGGTTACCTGCTCGAAATCAACATGCAGGATCTCTGCTTCAGCTCGGAAGAGGCCAGAGATCTTCTGCGGCAGGAAATCGGACCGGAGCCGACCGCATCGCAAATTCAGCGCATGATTTCCGAGACGCAAGGCTGGGCAGCCGGCCTGATCCTAGCGTCGCAAACATGGCACAAGGACAGCCTTCGGAAAGAAAAGCCGGAGCGTGCGGCAAGTCGGCTGCGGCACGAATATGCCAGCTATTTCCACGAAGAAGTAATCGAGGGTCTGCCACAGGAACTGCGGGACTTTCTTGTCGACACGTCGGTTCTGGAGGAATTGACACCATCGGCCTGCGCGGCGGTCATCGGGCAGAACGAAGCGCGCAAATATCTTGATGAAGCCTTCGAGCGCGGCCTGTTCCTCATCGAGATTGATCGCGAACAGGGCGAATACCGACACTACAAGCTGTTCAGGGAAATGGTTCGTGGGCGGCTCGTCAAGCTGGCACCTGCGCGAGCGGCTGAGTTGAACCGGCGCGCAAGCCGCTATTATTCGGACATCGGAGACTATCATCGCGCGCTCGAACATGCGGAACAAAGCGCGGATCAGGAATTCCTGGCATCCCAGATGGAAGCACTCGCCGAGCAGATGATCTACGCTGGCCTGTTGCAACGTCTCGACGAGCTGGCAAGCCAGCTTCCCTGGCAGGTGGTAGAGGACAAGCCGCACGTCCTGCTGGCGATGTCTTGGCGGCGCAGCCGACGTCTTGCATTCAGTTCGGCAGAGCGGCTCATCGAAGCGGCAGAAAAAACGATCGAGGACCGGATCGAGACCGGCGAGCTGGACGACTACGCTGCGCGCCAGCTGAACTTTCACGTTCGGCACCGCAAGGTCATGCTCGATGCTGCCCGCGACAATATGGTCGCCGTGGAAGAAGAGTGCGGCCCGCTGCTGGCAGATTTGGGTGACGATCATCCCTATCTCAGCTGCACCTTGCTGGCGCAGCTACTGTCCGCACGCCGCGAGCTTTACCATTTTCACGATATGCTCCGCCTCGAAGGCGAGCTGCGCAAGGCATTGGCGCAACCGGGCTCGGCCTTTGCATCGATCGCGCTCAAGTCCTCGGTTGCTCCTACGCTCGTGGCCCAGGGCAAGACGGAAATGGCAAAGCAGTTCCTCCACGAAGCACAGGAAATCGCCCGTCAGCGCGAGAACGAAGTGCCGGGACTTGGAGCCTTGCCGGCATTGCCGATGGCGGAAATCCTGTATGAATGCGACGAGCTGGAGGAAGCTGCGCAACTTGTCGATCGCTACATGCCTTCCATCCGGCAATGGGGGTTCGTCGATCAGGTGGCATCCGGATATCTCGTGCGCGCCAGGCTGGCGGCGGCAGACGGCGATTTTGCATCGGCTCTCTCGGGACTGGAAGAGGCGCACCTCGTCGCAATCGAATGCGGACTGGACCGGCTCAGAGCCATGGTGGTTTCGGAGCAGGTGCGGACCCTGATAAAGATCGGCCACCTCGAGCAGGCAGAAGAGCTCCTCCATTCCTGCGATCTGGTAAACGAGGGAGAGCCCGTGCCCACCCTCAATCCCACGCGCCTCAACGAGTGGCTTGCGATCGCGTGGCTGCGGATAGAAATGCACCGCTTCCGCCTTGTACGTTCGCGCAAGGTGGCCAAGCGCTGGCTTGAGTTTGTTCGCCGCCGCGGCGCGGTTCGTTCAGCGTTGCATTTCGAACTTCTGCTTGCCGAAATCGCGGTGCTTGCGGGTAATCGTTCGGAAGCTCGCCGATCGGTTCGCTCGGCTGTGGAACTGGCGGAACCGGGCGGTTGGCTGCGCCCGTTCCTTGACGAAGGAGATGCAATAGGTTCGCTGATTATCGAAGCCTATGGAAGTGGCCCGATCCTCGATAACCCCGTCGACAAATTTGCGGCGCGGCTGGTGAAATCGCTCAAGGGCAATCCGCAGATGGAGGACGAGGAAGACGAGAACTACGGCCCCAGCGGCGGGCTGTCGCTGCGAGAGATCGAAATCCTGAAGCAGGTAAGCGGCGGGCTGCGGAACCGCGAGATCGGAGGCAGGCTCGGTCTGACCGAAGGCACCGTCAAATGGTACATGCAACAGATCTACGACAAGCTGGGCGTTCGCCGACGCCCTCAGGCTGTGTTGCGGGCAAGGCAACTGGGAATTCTATCCTGACACCCTATCGAAGGTTAGATTGCGCCGCTTCCCACTGATCCTACCCGGAGTGGAATCAGAAGATCTTACCGCGGGAGTTTAGTTGTGGCGAAGGGCAAGGTAATAATCAGTTGTGCGGTAACGGGCGCTATCCATACGCCCAGTATGTCTCCGCACCTTCCGGTAACTGCCGACGAGATCGCGGATGCCGCGGTCGGCGCGGCAGAAGCGGGCGCGGCAATCATTCACCTTCATGCGCGCAATCCGCAGGATGGGCGGCCTGACCAGAACCCCGACCTTTACGAGCCTTTCCTCAAGGTTATCAAGCAGCGTAGCGACGCCGTGCTCAATATCACCACTGGCGGCCATCCCTCGATGAAACTGGAGGAGCGGCTCAGACCAGCAACGCAGTTCGCACCGGAAGTGGCCAGTCTGAACATGGGTTCGATGGGCTTTGGCCTGTTCCCCATGCTCGATCGTTACAAGGAATGGCAGCACGAATGGGAACCGGCGCTGCTCGAGGGTTCTCGAGATCTGGTTTTTAAGAACACCTACAAGGATATCGAGGGCCTGCTGGAATTGCTGACGCCGGTCGGCACGCGCTTCGAATTCGAATGTTATGACACCAGCCATCTCTACAACCTGGCGCATTTCCTTGATCGCGGCCTCGTGAAAGCTCCACTTTTCGTCCAGACCTGCTTTGGTATTCTGGGGGGAATTGGCGGCCACCCTGAGGATGTCTCGCATATGAAACGCACCGCTGATCGCCTGTTCGGAGACCAATACGAATGGTCGGTGCTGGGCGCCGGGGCGCGTCAGATGAGTATCGTCGCCATGGCGGCGTCGATGGGCGGCAACGTCCGGGTGGGACTTGAAGATTCACTGTGGGCCGGGCCGGGCAGACTGGCCGAAACCAATGCCGAGCAGGTTGCGACCGCGAGAAGTATTGTCGAAGGCATGGGCCTGTCGGTCGCCACACCCGATGAGGCGCGAAAGATCCTTGATCTCAAGGGAGGCGACCGGACAAATATTTGATTGTCGAAAGATGGCTCCGGATGATCCGCGGCGAGACCACCGAATGAAAGAGAATGTAACGCGATATGGTTGAATGGTGGAACGAGTCCGAGGCACGCAACTGGCTGGAAAGGCTGGAATCGCTGCCTCTGGAAGACCTTCTGGTGGAGGCTGAGGCCAAGACCATGGCAGCGCATGGAACACTGGTGACCTATTCGCGCAAGGTGTTCATCCCGCTGACCAAGCTATGCCGCGATGTCTGCCATTACTGCACCTTCGCACATCGGCCTTCGCAACTGGACGCCCCTTTCCTTGAGCCGGAAGAAGTTCTGGAGATAGCCCGTGCCGGGGAAGAGCGTGGCTGCCGCGAGTCTCTGTTCACTTTGGGAGATCGCCCCGAGGAACGATATAGAACCGCGCGCGAATGGCTGAATGAGCGCGGGTTTGCCAGCACGCTCGACTATCTCGCGCACGTGTCTGCGCTGGTGCTGAAAGAGACAAGCCTGCTTCCGCACCTTAACCCCGGCATCATGCAGGCTGCGGATTACGAGAAATTGCGTCCTGTTTCCGCATCGATGGGCCTGATGCTGGAAAGCACTTCGGGGCGTCTGTGCGAAAAAGGGATGCCGCATTTCGGTTCGCCCGACAAGGTGCCGGAAGTTCGGTTGCAATCGCTTCGTCTGGCAGGCGAGGCGAAGGTACCGTTCACCACCGGGCTACTGATCGGAATAGGCGAAACCCGGCTGGAGCGCGTTGAGGCCCTGCTTGCTATTCGCGATCTTCATGCGCGTTATGGTCATGTGCAGGAAGTCATCATCCAGAACTTCCGCGCAAAGGCCGAAACCCTGATGGCCAATGCGCCGGATCTCGGACTGGACGAGCATCTCTGGACGATTGCCGCAGCAAGGCTGATCCTGCAGCCGGAGATGTTCGTGCAGGCACCACCCAATCTGCAACCGGGAGAACTTGGCGAGTTGGTGCGGGCGGGAGTCAACGACTGGGGCGGCGTATCGCCTGTGACGATGGATCACGTCAATCCCGAAGCTCCGTGGCCACATCTCGAGCAGCTGGAAACGCAGACTGAGCAGGCTGGGCGCCACCTGCGCCAACGGCTTGCCGTCGGTCCTGCCTTTGCGCGGACTCCGGACCAGTGGATCGACGAGGCTCTGCAGCCGCGCGTGCGCCGCGCCACGGATGCGCGCGGACTCCCGCGTGACAGTGACTGGCATCCCGGCAGGGGAGATGCGATACCCGAAGCGCCGCTTTCCATCGGCACAGGCAGCGATATGGAGATCCGCATTGCCCTTGGCCGCGTGGAGCAGGGCGAGGAAATCAGCGCACGCCAAATCGCCAGGCTGTTTACTGCCGAGGGTCGCGATTTCGAGCGGATTTGCAGGTTTGCCGACGAATTGCGGCGCGACAGGGTGGGCAATACCATCACCCACGTGGTCAACCGAAATATCAACTACACCAACATCTGCCTTTATCGTTGCGGATTTTGCGCATTCTCCAAGGGCAGCACGAAGAGCGAACGAGGCCCGGCCTACAATATCGACCACGAAGAGATCGCACGCCGGACCATCGAGGCGCATGAACGCGGGGCGAGCGAGGTCTGCCTGCAAGGGGGCATCCACCCCAGCTATGACGGGAACACCTATCGCGGGATCGTGCAGGCGGTGAAGGATGCCGTTCCGCAAATGCACGTACATGCCTTTTCTCCGCTGGAAGTGCACCATGGTGCAACGACGCTTGGATTGGGGTACGAGGAATATCTCGCCTCGCTCAAGGAATGCGGGCTGGCAACCCTTCCCGGCACGGCGGCGGAGATCCTGTCGGACGATGTTCGCGAAATTATCTGCGCGGACAAGGTGAACACAGATGAATGGCTGGCCGTGATGCGGGCTGCACACACTGTCGGGCTATCGACCACCGCAACGATCATGTTCGGCCACGTTGAAAATTATTCCCATTGGGCCACGCACTTGCTGCGTCTGCGCTCGCTGCAGCTGGAAACCGGCGGTTTTTCCGAATTCGTTCCGCTGCCGTTCGTACATATGGAAGCGCCCAACTGGCGGCGCGGGCACACCCGTTCAGGCCCCACGTGGCGTGAGACAGTCCTGATGCATGCCGTGTCCCGTATTGCGCTGGATGGTGCAATTCCCAACATCCAGGTAAGCTGGGTAAAGGTGGGCGGCGAGGGCGCAGCACGCATTCTTCAGGCCGGCGCCAATGATCTTGGCGGCACACTGATGGACGAATCCATCACGCGCGCTGCGGGCGGAGTGAACGGCCAGGAATTCGGCGTACCTGAAATGCGCGCGCTCGCCCATGGGATCGGACGAAGGTTGAAAGAACGTACAACAATTTACGGTCGGCGCCTGCGCGAGACCGAAGACATCCATTAAAAGAACAGGAAACAAGCTATGTGCCAGAAAATCGCCGTTGTCGGTGGTACGGGCCAACTGGGCAGCGCGCTGGCGTGGCGACTTGCCAAGGCAGGTCATGATGTCACCATCGGATCGCGCCAGGCGGAATCGGCGCAGGCCAAGGCTGATGAGCTGGGGCACGGGCTAACCGGGGCAGCTAACCCGGACGCGGCCGCAGCTGCCGATATCGTGCTGGTCACGGTGCCTTTCTCTGCGCAGAAGGCCACGCTTTCCGAAATCAGGCCGCATGTAGCGGGCAAGATCGTTGTCGACACCACCGTTCCGCTGGTCCCGCCCAAGGTCATGCGTGTGCAACTCCCGGAAGAAGGTTCGGCTGCTGCCTGTGCCAGCAAGTTGCTTGGCGATGACGTGCGGCTGGTGGCAGCGTTCCACAACGTCGCGGCGCATCGACTTGCCGAAGAAGGCGACGTCTATTGCGATATCCTGGTGTTCGGCGACGAAAAGGCCGCTCGTGCGGAAGTGGTCACGCTGGCCGAGGCGGTTGGATTGCGCGGTATTCATGCCGGACCGCTCGTCAACGCCGCCGCAGCCGAAGCGATGACTTCGCTGCTCATATTCATCAACAAGAACTACCAGGTGGACGGCGCAGGAATTCGTATCACGGGTGAACTGAAACCTTCCGAATGACGATGTACAGCGTGCATCCTGTCGCCGGATTGCCGGAATTCCGGGCTGGCGATGATCTGCCGGTGATCCTCTCGGACCATCTTGCCACGGGCGATCCTGGCCTTGCGCCGGGTGACATACTGGTGGTCACGCAAAAGATCGTGTCGAAGGCCGAGGGACGCATGTTCGACCTTGCTTGCGTGGACGTGAGCGATGAAGCCAGGAAACTGGCTGGCATCACGCTCAAGGAGCCTGCGCTTGTCGAACTTGTCCTGCGCGAATCGTCGGCGGTGGTAAGGGCAGTGCCCAATGTCCTCATAACCCGTCATCGCCTGGGCCATGTAATGGCCAATGCCGGCATCGATGCATCAAACCTCGGGAAAGGCGGCGAAAATCGTGTCCTTCTGCTCCCGGAAGATCCCGATTCCAGCGCCCGGCGTATCGCCGAACCTTGCCAGGATCGGACCGGAGTGCTTCCCGGTGTAGTTATCTCCGATAGCTTCGGTCGCCCTTGGCGTATTGGTACGACGAATGTTGCGATCGGCACGGCAGGCCCGCCGGCGGTGATCGACGAACGCGGCAAGCCGGACCGGGACGGACGCATCATGCAGGTGACGCAAATTGCCTTTGCCGACTCCGTCGCGGCGGCGGCCGGTCTTGCGATGGGCGAGGGCCCCGAGGGGCTGCCGGCTTGCGTTGTGCGCGGTCTGGAATGGCAACCCGGCTACCAGACAAGCAGCGACTTGCTGCGACCACCGGGTGAGGATCTGTTCAGGTGAAAGATCGCGTCGTAGTTCTGACCGGAGGCGTGGGCGGGGCCAAACTGGTCAAGGGTTTGCAACAGGTGGTGCCCGGCCCTCAGCTTGCCGCCATCGTCAACACAGGTGACGATTTCGAGCACCTGGGTCTGCCGGTGTCGCCCGATATCGATACCCTGCTTTATACTCTGGCTGATCTTGCCAACACGCAGCTTGGCTGGGGTCGCGAGGGGGAAACATGGTCGTTCATGGAAGCTATCAGAAGCCTTGACGGAGAAGACTGGTTCAGCCTTGGCGATGGCGATCTTGCGCTGCACGTGCTGCGCCGCGTTGCAAAAGAGGCCGGCCGCCCATTATCGGCAATCACCCAGGATTTTGCGCGGCAGTGGGGGCTTGAACTTTCAATCCTGCCGATGAGCGACGATCCCGTTGCGACATGGCTCGAAACCGATGCGGGGTCTCTCCCCTTTCAGCGCTATTTCGTGCAGCAGCGTTGCGAGCCGCGCATTTCCGCCATCCGCTTTGAAGGCGCTGCCAGCGCGGTGCCTGCCCCCGGAGTGGTGGAAGCCATTGCAACGGCGGATATTATTCTCCTGGCCCCGTCTAACCCATGGCTCAGCGTCGATCCCTTGCTGGCAGTGCCCGGTCTTCGCAATGCGCTCGAAACGAGGCAGGCCCCGCTTGTAGCCGTTTCGCCGCTTGTCGGAGGAAAGGCGGTAAAGGGGCCGACCGCCAAACTGATGAATGAGTTGGGGTTGGCCGTCACGAACCAGTCGATAGCCGACCATTATGGCAGTCTTGTCGACGGCATGGTGATCCATGAAGGCGATGCTTCCCCGCCAGGCCCGCCCGTTTTGGTCACCAATACCCTGATGACATCGGACGAGGACAGGCGCCGTGTCGCACTGGTGGCAATCGATCTGGCGCGGCAGCTTCGTCACTGATGGCCTGGACTGCGCTTGTTCCCATTCGCATCGGTATTGCCGGCAAGTCGCGGCTGGAAAAGGTGATGGATGCCGCCGTGCGGGAGAAGTTGGCAGTCACGATGGCTCATCACGTTATCGACGTGCTGACCCATTGCCAAGCAATTGGAAGCGTAGCGGTCCTTTCCAATATGCCGTTCCTTCATCCCGCTACGACCTGGGCGAAGGACTGGGGCCGCGGCCTCAATCCCGAGATTTCCGCCTTTCGGATAGCATCTGGGCCTGCACCTCTTCTGGTGATGCACGCCGATTTGCCTCTTCTGGAGGAAGCGGACGTGGAAGCTCTGCTTGCCGCAGCAACAGGCCATGGCATTGCCCTCGCGACGGACAGAGCAGGAGAAGGCACCAATGTTCTAGCACTGGCCGACGGAAGACCGTTCGCCTTCCGGTTCGGCCCGGGCAGCCGGTCGCTCCATTGCGCGCAAGACGCCGATATGCCCGTGCTGCAACGCTGCGGCCTGTCGGCCGATCTCGATACCCCTGATGACCTCGCGTTCCTGCGAGGGCGGGGTCTGCAGTTCTGACCGGCCTTCCGTCCGGCAGGTCGGACCGGACCGTCGCGACTGTATCTGCGGGATTAAACGCCGGGAGAGTCGATCATGAAGCTGAGTGTAGGTATTCCAAAGAGCATGAAGGTTGCTGCAATGGTGCAGCCGTGGGAAGACCCGCTTACAGGTAGCGATGTCGGTGAACTGATGGCGGTCGCGGATCGGCTAGGTTTCTACAAGTGCATGCTGGGTGAGCATTTCATCATTCCCAAGGAGCACATAGAACTATCGGGCGACTGGTATTTCCATACTGCCGTGGCATTGGGGTTCTACGGCGGACAGACGAAAAATCTTCGCCTTTCATCATCGATTTCCATTCTTCCGCTGCAAAGTCCCATCGTGCAGGCCAAGGCGTGGGCCACCCTCGATTGGGTAACGGGCGGTCGCGCGGAACCGATCTTCGGTGTCGGTTGGCTGAAGGAGGAATTCGAGATGTTGGGCGTGCCCTTTGAGAAAAGAGGCGCGATGGCAGACGAATACATCGCTGCGATGATTGAACTTTGGACCAAGGATGATCCGGAGTTCGAAGGAGAATTCGTGAGTTTCAGGGATTGCGGTTTTGCGCCCAAACCTGTTCAGAAGCCACACATGCCGATCTGGTTCGGTGGCGATGCTCCGGCGGTTCAGCGCCGGGTAGCGAAATTCGGCAACGGCTGGTCCCCATTCCGCACGCCGCCGGAGAAATTCCCGGAGTGTATAGAGTACATCAAGTCACAACCAAAATATGATGGTCGCCCGCTTGAGGTGTTCTTCGCTCTCGAAATGCTCAATGTCGGTGCGCATCACGAGATCCTGGACGATCCGCGTGCACCCGGCACGGCAGATGCGCAGAAGATCATCGATCAAATCGGTTGGCTGAAAGAGCTTGGCATTACCGAAACCATCGTGCCGCTACCACCGGGCCTTGCTGACAAGCAGGCATGGATCGATCGCCAGCAATGGGTGGCGGAAGATGTCATGCCCGCCGTCTGATCGGTAGAACCCGCTCGGGATTATGGCTCCGGCACTAAGCCAGATCCCTGTTCAATTCAGATGGTCAGCCTTGCGCGCTGGCGAACATGTCCATCATGTCAGCATAATGCGGCTGATGGTGGCAGATGCCGCCGTCAGCCGATATAATCTGTCCGGTAACGAAGCTGGATAGATCGGATGCCAGCCACAGCACAGTACCAGCGATATCGTCGGGAACACTTTCTCGTGGCAGCAGCACGTGGCGCTGGATCACATTTAACTGTTCATCGGTCATCTGCGCCTTCGCGACAGGACTGAGCACAAGTCCGGGGAGTACTGCGTTGCAGCGTATGTTGGCACGACCAAACTGGACCGCGCTATTGCGCGTCAACGCATTCACGGCTGCCTTCGACGAACTGTAGGCCGGGTTCAGCACGTCGCCCAACAGGGAGACGCCGGAGCCTGTATTGATGATTGAACCGCCCCCTGCTGCGATCATATGGGGAACGACATGCTTGGTGACGAACATCGTGCCGCGGACATTAATGTCAAAGGCGACATCCCAGACTTCCGCATCCATCTCGGCAAGCGATGCGTCGCGTTGCATCTGTGCAACGCCTGTATTTGCTGCATTGTTATGCAGGATGTCGATCGCTCCGAACGTCTCGACTACGCCTTTTATCATTGTGACAATGCTGGATTCTTCGGCCAGATCAACCGTGAAGCTGGTGGCTTTGCCACCAGCTTCCTCGATTTCCGCTGCCACGCGATTGGCGCCATCCTCGTTGATATCGGCGATGGCGACACGGGCGCCGTGCGCGGCCAACATCTTGGCGCATGCTTCTCCGATGTTCGCTCCGGACCCTGTAACAATGGCCACTTTGCCTTCGACGAGCCCCATGTTCATTCTCCCAGGAGTTGCCAAGTGCCGTAGTCCTCGGCTGCGGTGAAGAAGCGCTCGTTCATAGGTATGCCGTTTTGCCCCCAGGCGTCGAGATTGGCGGCCCAGGCCTGCAATCCGTACATGACGAAAAGCCGTGTCTGCTCCCATGCTTCATCGAAGTCCGGCACGCCCTGGACGCCGGTTGCGATCAGATATTCGCGATAGCGCTTTACCATGTCCTTGTGGTGTTTGCGGCGCTCCTCGATACTTAGTGCACCGATCACGAAGTAGGTCAGGTCGCGCCAAGGTCTTCCGCGCCGAACGAGTTGCCAGTCGAGCCACAAGCGTTCGCCATCGGGCAGAATGTATGTGTTTCCCTGATGGCAATCGCCCAGCACGATGCAATACGGCGCATCATAGCCGCGCTCTATCTCTCCGAGCCGGTCAAAGGCGCGTTCCACCTTGCCAGGATCGTCCAGGTAGTGCCGAGGGGCGATCTCGCGAAAAGCCGGGTCTTCGAGATTGGCCTCGATCCACTGCCACATGATCCGCACCTGGTCGCTGTCCACCGGGGTGTCCATCTGGGTTTGCAGCCATGGTGCGTTTTCGCGGCTGATCTTGTCGCTACCCCAGAGGCTACCGTGCAGCGTGGCGAGGCCCTCGAGGTTTTCAAGGATCATGTCCACGCCGTTGGCATCGGTGCTGTGGCCGAACTTGCCGCCGCGCTGGACTAGGTCTTCAAGCACCACGAAGCCATGCGCGCTGCCGTCATCATCCCAATCGGCGTAGAAACACCGGGCGGTCGGCACTTCCATCTCGTCGATCAGGTAATGGTAGAAGCGCGCTTCCACGGCATGGATATCGACATTGTCGAAAGAACCAGACCAGTTGGCTTTCATGCACACATGCTCGGGCAGGCCAGCCGCTTTCCCGGCTTCGTTCCAGCCCACCTTCACTCTCCATTTTGTGGTATGGCTGTTGAGGAGTTCAACGGTTTCCATGCTATTAGCTGCCACGCCGGGATATTTGTAGCTCATCATCCCCCCAAGCCACACGGCATCGACATCATACATAGAGGTAGGCAACTTGTCCGTCCGCGCGGGATAGGGCCGCGGAACACAGTTGGTGTCGACCACTGAATTCCTGTACTTTGGGGCGGCTTGTGGATCCATGGTTCAGCTCCTTGAGGTCTGGGACTTACTGATTTGACGGCTGGCCAGTAGGAGGAATATTCCCCCGAAAATACAGAACATCATGGCTGCCGCGATGCCCCATGCGACGCCATCCTGCCCGCCCACTTCATCGGCAACCCGGCCAATCAGCCAGGCTCCCAGTCCAACCCCGATAAAATTGGCGCTAAGCTGCACGAATGAGACAGCAAGGCCGCGCAATTGCGGACCAGCGATGGTGACGATGACGGCATAGATCGGCCCGTTGTAGGACGCGCTGAACAGGCCTGCTGCAAAGATCAGGCCGATGGCCAGCGTAGTGTCATCCGTGGCAACTGCTGCCAGCGCGGCAATCGCGGTAAGAAAGGGTATGATCGCACCGAGGAAGGATGTGAGCGCCGGATTGAACCCGCCGCGCGATGCGTTGATACGGTCCGTGCCCCATCCCACGATCAGATTGCCGACCGACCCCAGAATGCCATACGAAATGGCGACCACCATGCCCGCACTGGAAATTGCCAGATCGTGGCTGGTTATCAGGAAAGTGGCGAGCCACGTGCTCATCCCATAGATTCCGGTGGCGATGCATGTGATGGCTGCAATGCAGAAGAAGATGCCGGGCCGCCCCATCAATTCGCGCGTGCGTTGCGCGAAAGGGCCGCTGGCCTCGTCAGAGGGTTCATCCTGTTGTCCGCGCTTGGGTTCCTTGATTGTCAGGAAGAGAAGCGGCGCCAGCATCAGGCCCGGAATGCCAGCAGCGACGAATGCCCAGCGCCAGCCGTAAAGCTCCACGATCCAGCCGCCAACAAAGAAGGCTAGGGCGGTGCCGATGCCGGTGCTGAGATACCAGATGCCGATCGCGGTGGAGCGCTTGTCCGTGCCGAAATAGTCGGACAGGAGCGACATGCCGGTGGGTGAACCGCCAGCTTCGGCAACACCGACTGCGGCCCGGCCCATCAACATTGTCCAGAAACCGGTTGCCGCTCCGCACGCGGCGGTCGCAGCGCTCCACGCAGACAGGGCAAAGGTCATGAGGTTCTTGCGATTAAACCTGTCGACAGCATAGCCGAACGGTAAGGCGGCTATCGCAAAGGGAATGCCGTAGGCCAGGCCTGCAAGAATGCCCATTTGTTCGCCGGAAAGGCTGAACTCGTCGCCCACTGGCTTCAACACGAGGCCGATGATCGCCCTGTCGATTCCGTGGCATGTCTGCGCAATCGTGAGAATGGCAAGCACGTACCAGCGGTAATTTCCATCGCTTCTGCCGGTCAGGGCACTAACCATATGCTTCCTCCCTCGTGCCTCTGCATTGCAGAGCGGCAGCAGACGCAACCTGTCCGACGAAAGGGGCGCGTTTTGCCGGTCAGGGCGATCAAGCCAGATCGGAGATTGGAAAACGGATGAACCAGGAAGAACGAAACAAGGATATCGTGCGCCGTTTCCTCGGTGCTGTCGAAACGGGCGAGCTCGATACGATCAAGAACCTGCAGGCTCGGGATTGCACCTGGTGGATCATTGGATCGGGCGAAATATCGCGGGAATCCTATACGCGGGCGGTCGAGGAGATGCTGCTGTCAGCATCGTCACGCGCAGTCGATATCATTGGCCTGGTGGCAGAAGGTGACACGGTTGCAGCAGAGGTGCGATCCGAAATGAAATTCGGCGAGCGCGTCTACGCCAATGAATATCACGACCTGTTCGTGATTAAGGATGGCAAGATCGTTCACGGTCGCGAATATTTGGACACCGGCAAGGTGGCGGCATTCTTCGGTGGGCAGGGAGACGGCGCATGACTGCGGAACGCACGGTCAGGAACTTCCTCTCGCTTTTCCATACGCGCAAACTGGATATTGCCGCAGTGCGCTCAATGCTGGCCGACAATGCCCATCATCAGCCCATCGTGCCGATCGCGCCGGTGCGTGAAGGTGCCGACGCAATATGCGGCGAACTTGAACGGCAGTACGAGCTGTATGACGAATGTGCCTGCAAGATACTCGATTTCGCGGCGTCCGGATCGACGGTTTTTACCGAGCGGGTGGACACCTGCCGCCAGTGAAGGACGGGCGGGAAACCACTAACGATGTGGTGGGTGTGTTCGACCTGGACGAGGCGGGCAGGATCGTTTCCTGGCGCGAATACTGCGATGGGCTGGATTGCGCGGGCCTTTTGGGGATCAATGACAAGGCCATGCGGTCGATCATGTGTGCTTGAGGGAAATTACGATGCATTATGACGTAGTGGTTATGGGATCAGGCGGCGCAGGCATGACGGCAGCTCTGGTCGCCGCGAAGGCCGGTCACAAGGTTGCCGTGTTGGAGAAAGCATCGCATTTCGGCGGGACGACCGCGATATCTGGCGGAGGCATCTGGATTCCCGAGAGTCCGCATGCCGTGAAGGCCGGTGTGGACGACAGCAGGCAGAAAGCGCTCGACTACTGCCTTGCCGTGGTGGGCGATCGTGCGGAGCGCGAGTTGATCGAGGCCTATATAGAGACCGGTCCGGAAATGGTGAACTGGCTTGAGGCCAACAGTTCAGTCGAGTTCCTTCTCTCGCCACCTTCCAGCGACTGGTATCCCGAAGTAGAAGGCGCGATGCATGAGGGGCGGTTGCTGGCGCCAGCCGAATATGACGGCAAGGAACTTGGTCCCTTTCTCGACAGCCATGCAAAGCCGCGCGCGGAATTCAACGCACCGGGCGGAATGATGATCGACCTCTTCGATCTGCCCTATATCGAGAAACTCCCGCGCCCCGGCGCGCTGTGGCACATGGCCAAGATCGCCGCCCGCTTCGCACTCGACAAGAAGAGGCTGGGTCGCGGATCGCGCCTGACGATGGGCAATGCCCTGATGGCCCGCCTGTACCGTTCTGTGCTGGATGCTGGCGTCGATCTCTACAACGGTGCACCGGTTGAGAAGCTGCTGGTCGAGGATGGTCGGGTCGTCGGCGTGGTGACGACGATAGCCGGCGAGCAAACGAAGGTTTCCGCAACGAAGGGGGTGGTGCTGGCTGCTGGCGGCTTTTCTGCCAACGAACAGATGCGCAAGGAGTATATCCCCTTTCCCGAGCAGCACATCTCGATCCTGCCATATGAGAATACCGGTGACGGTATTCATGCCGCAACTGCCTCGGGCGCCGTGATCGGGGCGGATAATCATGCCAACGCAGTGTGGGCCGTTGTATCCAGCAGGACGCGAGACGATGGTTATGTCGAACGCTATGCTCATCTTATCGATATGTCCAAGCCCGGTTGCATCGCAGTGGGAACGGACGGAAAACGCTTCGCCAACGAGGCCAGCGTGCATTTCGTGGAAGACATGCACGCGACCGGCAATATTCCTGCATGGATCATATCCAATTCAAGGAACGTGAAGAAATATGGCCTTGGCCTGTCATTGCCCGGCGGCAGCAAGATCAAGGAACTGGTTGCATCGGGCTATATGAAAAAAGGCAATACGCTGGCTCAGCTGGCCGCGCAGATCGGGGTCGATCCGGAAGGGCTGGAAGCGACTGAGGCCAAGGTCGATGCAGATGCTGCCACGGGCAAGGACACCGCCTTCGGCAAAGGCGATACACTGATCGACCAGGAAATCGGCGACGCCAACCACAAGCCAAACCCATGTTTCGGCCCCTTGGGCAAGGGCCCTTACTTCGCCATCCAGATATTTCCGGGCGATGGCTCGACAACCGTCGGTGTGAAGATCGATGCGCAATGTCGGGTTAAGGGCGAGGACGGGCAACCCATTCCCGGTCTCTGGGCCGCGGGCCTGGATGCCAATTCCATCTGGCAAGGCAAGTCGCCCGCGCACGGCTGCAATGTCGGCCCGGCACTCGTAACGGGATACATCGCAGGGAGAAGCGTGTCGGCTTGAAGACCGCAGTCATAACAGGTGCCAGTTCCGGGATTGGCCTGGTCGTCGCGCGGGAATTGGCGCGCGATGGCTGGCGCGTGATTGCCCAGGGGCGCAATCCTGAACGCGCGGAGGCCGCGCTGGCAGAAATCCGGTCGAACGCGCCCAATGCGAAAGTCGACATGCTGTTGGCCGACCTTTCGGTGATGAAGAACGTCTCAGATTTCGCCGCTGAAACAGGGCGATTGATCACCAAAATCGATGTCCTCGTCAACAATGCCGGCTTTACGCCCGTCGAACATGTCGAAACTGTCGATGGGCTGGAGCAGTGCTTTGCGACCAACCACCTTGCAGCGTTCCTGTTGACCAAACGTTTGCTGCCCTTGCTAAAGGCGGCGGCACCAGGATCGCAAGTCATCAACACCGCATCGGTGGCCCACAAGTTCATCAAAGACATGAAATGGGACGACCTTCAACAGGTCCGAAAATTCAGCGAAAGCGATGCCTACACGCAGTCCAAGCTCGCCAACATCCTACATGTGCGCGCCCTGGCCCGGCGGATTGAAGCCGATGGAGTTCGCGCCAACGCGGTCCATCCCGGTCTTGTCCGAACCAATTTCGACGCCGAGAGCGGCATCAAGGTGAAGCTGCTGTATATTTTCGGCCGCCCGTTCTCGATTACACCCAAGCAAGGAGCAGACACGATATTGTGGCTGGCTCGCGGCGGAACACCGGAAGCGAATGGGCAGTATTTCGTCAAGCGCAAGCCAGGCATTCTGACCCGCGCGGCCCGAAGCCACGAAGGCGCAGAGCGGTTGTGGCAGATCAGTGAAGACCTGGTTGCGAAAGCAGGACAATAGCGAAGGCCAGTTCTAATCCGGACAGAACCGTGCTTATCCGTACACATTGCGCAGAAGCGCTGGCCTCAGCCTTCGCGGCGCTTTGCCTCCGCAACCATCGCGAACAGACCCTCGTTATACCTGGTTAGCTGCTCCATCGACAGGTTGCGGTAGGGGGTCATCGGACAAAGCGAATCTACTACACCCCAGAATGGCTCGATCTGTTCGAGCACCTCGTCAATCGGGCCGCATTTGACGAAAGCCTGCACCATGTCGTCGCTGACCTTGTCGATCACGCCGGAAACATCGCCATGCTCGCCTGCGGCAAGCTGGCAGTCGCGAGCGAGATCGCCAAAGCCGATGGAATCGAAGAAGTCCTCGTATTCCTTGTAACCGGCATAGCCCGCCACGGTGGCCCGACTGTCTTCGATGGCCTGCTGTTTGTCTTCATTGATCGCGATCCATGGCCATGCGTTGATTTCGATATCCTCGCGCTTTCGGCCAAAGCGGGCCAGTTCAGACCGGATGAAATCATCCTTCTGCACGGTGTAATTAACCGTCCACAGTGCATGGACCATCAGTCCGTCGCCGATCTCGAGGGTCATGCTGGTCAGCTTGTCCTTGAGCGCGGCAATCCAGATCGGGATATTCTCGCGCAGGGGCGGCGCGGTTTGCATCTTCTCGGTCCATTCAAGGTCATAATACTCGCCGTGAAGCGGTTCCATTTCCTTGTGACTGTTGGCGTTCACATAGCGCACGATCTTCACCACCTCGCGCAAGTGCGTCAGCAACTTGCGATGCGGTTCCCCGTAAATACCTTCCAGCGCGCTATGCAGCGACGTGCCCAGTCCAAGTATGAACCGACCTTCGCTGATCGTATCGCATTCAATCGCGTTGTAGGCCGTTTCTACGGGGCTGCGCGTTCCGGCGACTGCAATGCCGGTAGACACTTTCAGCGTATCGGTCATTGCGGCAACGGCAGCCATCGGCACGAAGGGGGCGCCATAAATTTGAAGCGAGAAGACCCCTTCGAAGCCCACCTGCTCCATCTGCTTCGCCATGCCGCCCATTGCAGGGGCTGGAAGGACCGGCATCACGCCCCACCACTTGCGTTTACCCCCTACCGCATTTGTCACCCTTGTCATTTGGCATCGTATCCAATGACATCGCTGCAATCGGCACTGACGTTATCGCGATAGGCATAGTCACCGTTCGCCTGTCTTTCTGCCAAGGCAAGCATCAGCACACGATACTTCTGGCCTGCCTCGTCCAGCGGCGAATGCAGGTCCTTGCGCTTTTCGGGCCGCATGTAGCGCGGGCTCTGCGGCGAGGTCATGGAACTGTCCTGTCGCGAGACCTTGTAGCTCGCCTTGGGCATTATGTATCGGAAAGGATTGGTCTTTTTCACGTTGGACGTATTCATCGCGTAGTCCAGCCGCGTGCGGTCACGGGTTTCGGGCACGCAGGGATGGAACAGTTGCACATTGTCGCCCGGACTGAAGCGACCGTAGGCAATGGCCGCATGGCTACGCAGATAGATGCGGATGACCTGCCGGACCTGCTGCACATCGTCGCGCACGCCGCCGAACACTTTCATGATCGGTGCGACGGACTTGTTTACACAGGTGCGCACCATCGTGATGGTCTCGCTATCATGAAACACCTCGACCTTTTCGGAATCCATCTTCTCGTCGCCGACGACATCGGCATGGATGAAATCGGCATGGGTCAGGTCGATCAGGTTTTCCAGGCTGAGCGGCGCGCAGCAATCGAACCGTACCGTGCCGAGCATGTGCCGCGGCAGCCCGCCGCCTTCAGGCAGGTAGGGAATGCTGGGAATATGCTCCGGTGCGGCATTGTCCGGATTGCCGAGCCAACCCCATATGTAGCCGTATTTCTCGATCACCGGATAGCGACCGTCGGCGTCGGTATATTCGCTTTTCGTCGCAGCCAGCATGTCATTGGGGTGCGTTTCTGCTGCGATGACATTGCCATTCGCATCGCGCCACAGGAAGAACGGCTGGGAATATACAGCACGGCGAACCGGCTTTTTGTCGACCGCAAAGCTATGTGCCAGCGGAAACCATGCGTCGGTAAGCATGAGGTCGTGCGGCATCCAGGCATTGACCCTAGAGGCGAATTCGCGCGGGTCCGAGGTTATCGGATCATCGTGCGTCTTGGGTTCGGGCTTTTCAAAAATATCGAGCATGAGTTTATCCTCGGTCTGGATCGCTCTGCTTCAGGCGACTTCGTCTTGGGGGGCGCTGCGCGCAGCGATCTTCTCGCGCAGGTCGCTTGCATGGATTGATGCGGACGGCTTAAGCACGCGCAGCGCGGCACCATCGATGTTCTCGTGAACCTTGAGCGGTGTTCCGAAACCCAAAATCTTCGATTGAAGACCCGAACGTTCGGGTGAGAGCACTGCGCGCCAGCGCACCTGCGTAACGCCGCGCGCCGCAGGCACCGGGGCGAGTGTTGCATGAAGCAACAGATTGAATTCGTCATCGAGAAGCGTGAGATCGGTTTCCCCGGTCACCGCATCGCTGGCTATCCGCAGGCTGAGTGGGAACTCGGACGAGAAAGGCGCGGGCCAGTGCGGCGACGCCCACTGGCAGGAACGTTCCAGCATGAGCTGGCCCTCCTGCTCCGTAAGCTCGGCAAACAGGTATGGCGAAAAGCGAACGCCCTTGATCGAAATCAGGAGCGATGGATCATCGAACAGCGCATCCACGTATTGTTCGTGCTGCAGAGCGACGGTCGCCGTGCCCGACATGGGAAGGGCATCGCCATCATCAGCGGGAGGCGGTGCTTTTACATCGGTGCAGATGCGCACAAAACCGCCGCTCTCGTGCACGCCGAAAGGCTTCGCCTTGTAGACCGGCGGATATTTGCGCTCGCCCTTCAGGTTCGGGATGTTGATCAGCCGGCCGGTTTCGCCGTCGTAAGTCCAGCCATGATAACCGCACTGGATCGCGCCCGAGCCAAGAATGCAGCCCAGAGAGAGCGGGGCACGCCGGTGGGGGCAGCGATCTTCCAGGGCGCGCACGACACCGTTCGCATTACGCCAGAGAACGATCGGCTGGTCCCCCAGGTCGACATTGAGCGGCTTGTCCGCACTAACTTCCTCGGAGCGGGCCACGGCCCACCAGACAGCTTCGGTCATATTCGACTCACATCTCCCAAATAGAGCTTATGACAAATAAATTGACGCATGACAATTTATTTGTCAATGAATGTGCATGGAAGTCACGCCAGAAACGCGTCTGGATAAGGTGAATGGAAGCGGGAAGCGGGAGCGCGGCAGGGGGCGCCCCCGCGCGGACACGCGAGATTCGCTCGACGAGGCTTCACTGCTGCGCACGGCTTTCCGTATGTTTGCGACCTATGGCTATGAAGCCGCGACAATGCGCGGGATGGCCCGCGAGATCGGCGTAAGCCACAATCTGCTGAACGTGCGGTTCGGCAAGAAATCGGAACTCTGGAAAGCCTCGGTCGAATGGCGCCTGTCGGAAGCTGCACGTGAAGTGGAGATCGCTTTCGACCCGGCCCGCCTACCGGAAGAGCAATTGCGCGACCTCGTCCGGCGTTTCTGTCGCTGGGCGATCATCAATTCCGATATCGTAGCGATTAGCCAGCAAGAAGGGCGTGCGGCCAGCTGGCGGCTCATTTATCTGACCGAGCGTTTCACTCTTCCCTTCCAGCGCCGCTTGCAAGACTTGCTGACGCATGTCTCTTCCCGCACGCGGTTGAGGCCTATCGGCTCGGCTGCGCTTCTGGCGCTGCTTGTCCACGGCGTGGGGTCGTATTTCTCGCTTACTCCGTTGTATGAAGGTCTGCTGCCGGACCCGCCTTTGGAGGGTTCTGGCAAGCCGGGGCTGGAGGAACGCGCGGACACCATGGCGGAATTCCTGCTGGCGGGGCTTTTCTCGGACTAATCCGCCTGCGGTCATTCAGTCGCTTGCCGAGAAGAACAGATCGGCGATGCGGTCTCGATAGACCGCCGACTTGCTGTCTTCTATACCGAACTGCGGAACGACGGGCGTGATGGAATCGGCAAACCGTGCGCGATCCAGCACTTGCGCTTCCACCTCCTCGGCCGAACCGAGAATTGTAATCGCGCGCACCATTTCGTCCGGGCAGGCTTGCGACATGGCCGCGAAATTCTGCCGCGAGAAAGCCTCATGGATCGCCAACGCCTCCGCGCCGAAGCCGATTGCCTCGAAATAGCGAAGGTACTGCGGAGACTGGGTATAGAATGCGATATTCGCGCGGGCATCATTGATGGCTTCCTCGCGATCATCGTTGATGACGGCGAAAATCATCAGGTTGAGATCGAATTCGGATCGCTTTTTTCCCGCCTTCTCCAGTCCCTTCCGCAAGTTCGTATCGACCTTTTCGTGGATCCATTGCGTGGTCCAGAGCGGGTGACCCAGCAATCCATCAGCAATCTCGCCAGCCTGGGCACAGGCCTTTTCAAAGATTGCCGGCAGGTAGATTGGAACCACCGAACGCCGGGAGGGGCCGGTCAGGCGAAAATGCGAGAGGTCCAGCGTGGTATATTCCCCTTCGAGCAGCTGCAATTCGCCCGTGTGCCCCTTTCCGATCACCGCGCGCACCTGGCTTACGACCTCACGCATATGCGCCAGCGGCTTGCCGTAGGACATGCCGAAGCTACCCTCGATCTGGCTCTGCGCGCTCGATCCGAGGCCCAGCACCGCGCGGCCATTGCTGATGTGATCGAGGTCGATCACGCTGCATGCGGTCTCCAGCGGGCTGCGGGTGAAGGCGAGAGCGATGCCGCTGCCCAGCTTGATCCGCCTGGTGACCGCCGCCGCCGCCGCCAGCGTGACCTGGGGGAGGCCGAAAATCTGCGGTACCCACACCCCCTCGATGCCGTCCGCCTCCCACTTCTGCACCAGCGGCACGAGGTCCTGTGCGGGAAGCACCGGGAGTTGCGCCCACACCCTCTTGCCAGCGAACATTCAGCCGAAGCCCTTCACGGTGTCGAAATAGTCGCGCCAAGACAAGATCTTTTCACCATCCATTTCGAAGATGCCCATGAGTTGGAGCGAGACGATCTGCTTGCCGTCCTTGTCATAGAATGTGTCGGTTCGTTCCGTCAGCACGACATTGCCGGTCGAAGCGACATGATGGACAATCACTTCACCGCTTTCGATCGGATACATCTGCGCAAAACCGTCCATGAAGGCCTTCGCCTCGGCAAAGCCGGTGGTCTTCGATATGCCGACATTTTCCCACACGGTCTGCGCGGTGAAACGCCTCTCCATCGAGGCGAGCATGTCCCCCAGGGTAGGCTGCCATTCATTGAAGAATGCCAGCACTTCGGCTTGCGCATTGGCCATGCTCAGTCTTCTTGCGCGATCGTGACAGTCACCCCGTCGAGTTCGTCTGTCATTTCGATCTGGCAGGAAAGGCGCGAGGTCTCGTTGCGATGATCGGAACTGTCGAGCAGGTCGCTTTCGTCCTCGCCAAGTTCCGGCAGCTTGCTGGCAAAGGCCGGATCCACGTGGACATGGCAGGTGGCGCAGGAACAGCAGCCCCCGCAAAGGGCAAGAAGTTCGTCGAAACCATCGTCACGGATGATTTCCATGAGCGTCATACCGGTTTCGGCTTCCACTTCCTTGCTTGTGCCAGAACGGTCCACCACGTTGATCTTAGGCATTTGTTACTCCGTATTGATGTTATTTGACTTCGACTTCGACCGGAAAGCGGTCGAAGTAAAACTGGAATTTCGTGCGAATATCTTCCGGCGTCAGATCGAAATCACGCTCCAGATCGAACCTGACCTTGCCTTTGGCGGCCGGACTATGATCCTGGTGGTACTGATGGAGCGTTCGCACCGTCTTCTCGTCCAGTGGGAGGCCAGCCTTGGAATAAATTTCTTTGAGGATCGGGTCCGGGTCCTTAATCCATTCGTGGAAATAGACGTCGATAGCCTGATCTTCGGGCAGGCATTCGCGATCCCTTACGCAGCGCGACATCAGGGTCTTGTAACGGTCGATCCAGTAGTTCTTGGGTTCCTCGGGATCGCTTTTCGTGCGCAGTACGCGGGAAGCATATAGAGACATTGACATCGTCGAGCGGATCGATCCGACCGGGTCGCGATGTGTGATGACGAATGTGGCGTCGGGGAAGCTCTTGTACAGCACCGGCAGCTGTTCCATGTGCTGCGGACATTTTATGACCCAGCGGTTGGGGCCTTTCAAGAATGTAAGAACCTGAAGCCCCTTCTTCAGATAGGCATAGGTGCCGCTCTGGTCGTGGCTCAGGTAGTAATCACGCCATTTGGGAACCATGGCCATCCACTCGATCAGGTAGGATGAGAAATCGAGCGCCTGAAGTTCGATATCCTCGCTGATATAATCGGGCGAAAATTCGTGCATGTAACTCATCATCGGCAGGATCGCTTCCTGCTGCTCCCATCCCGCCTGCGCCTTGGTCCAGCGCGGATTGGGATCATCACTTGTCGGTTCGTCTTCAGCCGTGGGGACAGGGGCAATGGCTTCCCACCAAGGCAGGGAACGAAGCCGCTCGTCGGCCGAAAGCAGGCCAAGCAGGTGAGTAGTGCCCGAGCGCGGCGGCCCGGCGACGATGATGGGCCGATCGATCTCGATGTCCAGAATCTCGGGATGCCGTTTCCAGATGTCCTCCACCCGCAACCGATCCGAGGCATAGCGCACGAACATGCTCCACAGCGCCGCGCGACCGACCGCGGAGAGGAACTCGTCTTCCTCCACGCATTCGCACCACAGGTCCAGCCGCTCGACAAAATCCATCGATCCGAAGTCGTCGAGCCCCGTTTGCTTACTGGCGGCCGCCAGAATCGCCTTGGAGGAGAAATCGAGGTCCGCCTGCGCTGCCCCTGCAAGTGCCGCTTCCTGCGCTTCGCTCAACACCGGCGAGCGCATGTCGGTAATCTCGAAAATTTGCCCCTTGCCGGTCTGGCCCACCGTTTACGTCCTCTCATGCGGTAATTCCGCTTCGCATTTCCGTAAAAGGAGTGTGACGCAAACTTTGCCCTACCGAAAGATATGCTGCGCAGGTGATGGAGAAGTTTAGACCTCTTCGGCGAGAGGATAAGGGACCATGGCAGAAAAGCTGTTCGATCTGACGGGGAATGTGTCGCTTGTCACCGGTGCGAATTCCGGCCTGGGTTTCGGTTTCGCCGAAGGCCTGGCGCGGGCCGGGAGCGACCTAGTCATCTGGGGCAGGCGCAAGGATGCGAACGAACAGGCGGCAGAAAAGCTAAGGGCGCTGGGCGCGAAGGTCCATTGCGCCGCGGTGGACGTATCCGATGAAAAACAGATCGTTGACGGCGTGGCCGAAGCAATCGCCGCGATGGGCCGCATAGACACGGTTGTCGCCAATGCCGGAATCGCCAATCCGAAGCCCTTCGTCGATATGGACGCGGAGACCTATGAGACGCTGATGAAGGTCAACCAGCACGGCGTGGTGTTCACCTTGCGCGAGGTGGCAAGACACATGGTCGCGCGCGCCGAGGCGGGCGATCCCGGAGGTTCCATGATCCTGTGCGGTAGCGGGGCGATATTTCAGGGCGTGCCGACTCTGGTGCATTATGGCGCGGCAAAAGGCGCACTGGCTGGCCTTGCAAAAGGACTGGCCGCTGAACTGGGGCCGCACGGTGTCCGCTGCAATGTCATCGCGCCCGGTTTCATCGTCACGGAAATGACCATGAAGGACCCGGAGGTCGGCAAGGCCATGTCGGATGCCATCGCCGCGAAGGCGCCGATCGGGCGGGCGGGATTGCCGGACGATCTGTGGGGCGCCGTGGTCTATCTCGCCAGCGATCTGTCGCGCTATCACACCGGCGATACGCTGGTGATCGACGGCGGCAAGATGTTCAACAACTAGGAGCGCCGTTCATGTTTTCCCGTCCACAGGCAAGGCACGCCCAAAATGCCTATGTGACCAATGATCTGGACCGGGCGCTGGCCATCTGGCGCGAAGAATACGCAGTGCCCGAATTCTATGTATTCGAGAACGATATGCCGGGCCTCGTTGCCTATCCCGAATACCGTATGAAAATCGCGCTCGCCAATGTCGGGGGGTGGAGATCGAACTGATCGAGCCACTGCCATTGCAGGCGCCCCTGCATGCAGAGGTACTTCCCGACGATGGCAGCTTCGCAATGCGGTTCCATCATGCCGCATTGCGGATTGAAGGTGATCTGGCCGATTTCGAGGATTACATGGCTTCGCTCGACCCAACGGCGCACCCTGTGGTCTGGCGCGGGGCGCTAGGCGATGTCATGCGCTACACCTATACCGACGAGCGAGCGGCACTGGGTCATTACCTTGAGCATGTCTGGTACGATGCCGGTCTCTACGAACAGCTTGCTTCCGCAATTCCCGTTTGTCCTGGGCAGAGATGATGGAACTGGACCAACTCAATTTCCGGGATATCGGCGGCCTTCAGGCCGAGGGCGGGACAATACGCAAAGGCGCGCTTTTTCGGGGGGAGGGTCCGGCCAATTTCGCGCCTGACCACCATGCCCGCCTCAGGTCGCTGGAGATTGGCTATATCTTCGATCTCCGCTCTGCCGGCGAGCGGGAGAAGGACCCGCATGACTGGCATGACGAAAATTGCCGATGGCTGGGGCTAGATGTCAACGCGGATTTGCGGGTCTTCGGCAATGACGGTCGGGAGCGTCTGAGCCTTGGTAACGATGTTCAGCTGGCTGTCGATATCATGTGCGAAACCTATAGCGAAATTCCCGATGCCCTTGCCCCGCACTGGAAAACCATTGGCGACTGTCTGCTGGAGGGCAGGCCGGCCTTGGTGAATTGCACCGCGGGCAAGGATCGCACAGGCGTCGCCATCGCAATTCTGCTGGAGATGCTCGGAACGCCGCGAGACGTCATCCTCCACGATTATAGCCAATCCGTGATATTCGGTGAGAACCTGCGCCGCAGCGGATCGCTGGAAAATGGCTTTCGCTCAAGCTTCGGCTTCATGCCCAGTCCATCGCAAGTCGATGCGCTGATCGGTGTTCGACCTCAATATCTGCAAACGGCATGGGACCAGATCGAAAACAAGCACCAGAACGTGGCGCGCTACCTTGCGCAGTCGGGTCTTGGTGAAGACAAGCAAATCAAGCTGCGAAACCTCCTCGTTTCGAAGGATCTTGCGGCATCAAACGAAGGAGAAACAGCATGAAAACAGGCGGTGTAATTGGCCTTGGCGGTATTGGCGGCGGCGTTGCGCAATGCCTGCAGCGTTCGGGCCAGCTTTCGGCCATCTACGATGTGCGCGCCGAAGCTGCCGAACGCGTTCCCGGCGCTCCGCCGATGTCGGCCACGCCGAAGGAACTGGCTGCGACGTCAGATTGCGTGCTGATCGCCGTCCTAAATGGAGAGCAGGCGCTTGCCGTCCTATCTGGTCCGGATGGCGTGCTGGCGGCCGGGAAACCGGGGCTGACGGTGATCCTGCTGTCCACCATCGCGATGAAGGACCTGGAGCAGTCACAGAAAATGTGCGCCGAGGCGGGCGTTACCCTTATCGATTGCGGCGTCACCAACGGTCCGAAATCGGGCGAGAACGGACTGATCTGTCTTGCTGGCGGCAGCGATGAGGACATGGCGAAGGCCCAGCCGATCTTCGATGGCTTCGCGGGCGAAGTCATACACATGGGCGGCCCCGGCGCCGGAATGGCGGCCAAGATCGCCCGCAACACGACCTATTTCGGCTGCATGCGCGCCGGTTATGAAGGTGCCGTGATCGCACGCAACTATGGCGTCGATCTGGGCCAGCTGCGTCAGGCATTGTCGGGCGATCCGGATGCAGGTGGCGGCCTGGAAGGCGCGCTGGCCATGATGGTCAGGCCCGAACCGGAAGGGAACGAGCAGGAGACCGGCATTCGCAACTACTTCATGGGATTGATGGTCAAGGATCTGGAAGTCGCGATAGAAGAAGCCGCCAAATTCGGTATGCAACTGCCGATGGTGGAACTGATCCGCGACAATGCAAAGTCCACATCCGGCCTGGAATATCCCCAAGGCCAGCCGCTCGACCAACCAACTCTACAAGGAGTGAAATGATGAGTGACAAGAATTGGGAAAAGGGCCTGGAAGTTTTCGACGCGGTCTACGGTCCAGGCACGTCGGCCATGTTGGAACCGTTCAAGGACACGCCGTTCAACCAGGAAATCGTGGGCAACCAATTTGCCAACTGCTGGGGCAACGAGGCGTTTTCGATTCGCGATAAGCGTTTGATGGTGTTGGGTGCCACGGCGATGCTGGGCCGGGCGGATCTGGTGGAAATCCAAATGACCGGCGCCCTCGTGAACGAGGAATTCACCGACGAACAGCTGGACCAGATCCCACTGTTTCTGCTCTTTTACGCAGGTGCCGGGAACACCACTGCCGTGTTTCGCGGGATCGAGGCGGCCAAGGCCCGTTTCGCGGAAATGAAGAAGGAGAAATAGGCGATGCGCGATCTTCCCCGCCTGCCGCTGGATAGCGAGGCTTTTCGCCGGAGATTCGGCCCGTGGGCCGTTATCGCGGGAGCTTCAGAGGGCACGGGCGAATGCTTTGCGCGGAAGCTTGCGGAAACAGGCATGAACCTCGTCCTGGTTTCTCGCAGGCAAGCGGCGCTGGAGAAGCTCGGCGCTGAGCTGGTAGAAGAGCATCGCATTTCCTACCGCGCCATCGCGCAGGACCTTACCGAAGACGGTGCTGGCTTGAACATCGTCGAGGCTACGGAAGACCTCGACGTGGGGCTGTACATCTCGAACGCGGGTGCGGATGGTTTTTCCGCCTTCTTCGAGGACAGCACCGATGCCGCGCACCGGCTGGTGCGGATGAACATCACCACGCTGATCGATGCTACCAACGGGTTTGGCAAGCGCCTACTCGATCGAGGCCGGGGCGGGATCATCGTGATGGCATCGGGCGCGGGGCTGGGCGGACAACCCAATCTCGCGATGTATTCGGCAACGAAGGCCTTCGAGATCAATTTCGCTGAATCGCTCTGGGGAGAATACCACGATCGCGGGATAGATGTGCTTGGTGTCGCCGCGCCGATAATGCGCACGCCCACCTTGTTGCGAACGGTTCCCGAAAGCTTCAATACATGGGACACCTTCGATCCCGCCGATGTCACACACAACGCGCTGGCCGGATTGCTGGCGGGAGAACCCATCCAGATCATTCCGGACGGGCCGGGCGCAGAAAAGCAGCCGCAAATAGAGGCCGATCGCAAGGCCCGGCTCATCGGTTTTGTCGAATTCAACAAGACATTCACGGAAGGGTAAAGCAATGCGCAGGCTTGAGGGGAAGGTAGCCATTGTCACCGGCGGTGGCGGAGGGATCGGATCAGCCGTTGCCCGCCGGATCGTGCAGGAAGGCGGCAAGGTGGCGATTGCCGACGTGTTCGAAGAAAGCGCCAAGAATGCCGCGGAGCCGCTAGGCGATGCTGCGCTGGCGGTGCAATTCGACGCAATCGATCCTGCATCGATAGAAGCGATGGTCAATGCGACGGTCGATCATTTCGGCGGACTGGATATCCTCCACAACAATGCCGCGATGACCGATCCGGAGAAGCATCCGCAAGACACCACACCGGTCGATATTCCGATCGAAATCTGGGACGAGATTATCGACATCAACCTGCGCGGTTATCTGCTGGGATGCAAATATGCCATTCCGCATATGCTGTCGCGCGGGGGCGGCTCGATCATCAATACTGCATCCAACAGCGGCGTGGCCGGCGATCTTGCGCGTGTTGCCTACGGGGCGTCAAAAGGCGCCATCATCACATTGTCGAAATATGTCGCCACGCAATATGGCAAGCAGAACATTCGCTGCAATTCGATCGCTCCCGGCGTCGTACTCACGCCTGCGCTCGAAGCCACGGTTCCCGGGTTGAAGGAAGTAATCCAACGTCATATTCTTACGCCAGAATTCGGCGTGCCTGACGATATTGCAGCCCTGGTCGCCTTCCTGGCGTCAGACGAGAGCCGCTATATCACCGGCGAGAACATCTCCATTTCGGGCGGCGGTCTGTCGCACCAGCCGCATTACGCCGATCTGCTCGACATGATGGAAAAGCATCTCTCATGAGCGATGGGCTGACCGTGGCGGGCCTCGAGGCGGCGGCGCGCAAATCGACGGGCCTGTCCGACTTCGGACCCGACACCGGCTGGCGCGAAGGATTCGAGAAATTGGTGGCGGCGGTAGAGGCCATGCAGCCGAACGATGAGCTGCGCAAACTCGCCACGCACAATATCGTCGGCCAGCTTTCCACGCGATTGCGGTTTACCGAAGATGATCGAAAGCACCCGGAAATTGCGCAGCAGGACGTTGGCGATCCGCTGATCGTGATCGGCCTGCCGCGCACGGGAACCACGATCACCTATGATCTGCTGTGCCTCGATCCGGAAGCCCGGGCACCGCGTGAATGGGAATGGTATATCCCTTGGCCACCGACAGATGCCGCGACTTTCGACAGCGATCCGCGCATCGGCCAGGTGACGGCCATGTATGACAACTGGCTCGACCATGCGCCGCAACTGCTGGATATACAGCGCTTCGATTGCACACAGCCGGGCGAATGCAACCATGGCATGCAATTTCACTTCGCCAGCACCAATTTTCCTGCTGAATTGGGCGTGCCGGATTATGCCGACTGGTTGCGTGGCAGCGATGCGCCGGGACAATATGTGTCGCACAAGCGATTGCTGCAGAACTTTCAATGGAAAGGGCCGAAAGGGCGCTGGACACTGAAATCCCCGCAGCACCTGTTCGATTTGCCGGCCCTGCTAGAGGCCTATCCCGGAGCGATGCTGGTCTGGACACACCGCGATCCTGCGCTGACTTTCTCTTCCCTATCGAGCTTCATTGCCGGGTTCCTTGCCGCATTCGGCGGTGACAAGGACAAGTCGGCCATTGGGCGCGATGTGGTGGAGACATGGATCGCCGCGATGAACCGCGCCCTGGCTGCGCGGGCCGACCCGGCGATCGACGACCGGATCATAGACCTGGCGCATAAGGATGTGGTGGCCGATCCGAAGGCGGCCATCCGTCGCATTTATGACAATTTCGGTCTGCCTTTCCAGGACGAACACGCAAGACGGATCGACCGCTTTCTGGTCGACAATCCTGCTGCCAAGCGCATGGGCAAACACAGGCATTCACCCGAAGAATACGATATTGACGTGGCGGAACTGCGCGAGCGCATGGCGGAATATTATGATCGCTTCGGCCATCTTCTGGGGAGGCCCGCATGAACGTACTCGACCGTTTCCGTCTTGATGGACGAAACGTTATCCTGACAGGTGTTGGACCCGGCTTGGGAGAGCACGTTGCAAAGGCCTATGCCGAGCTGGGCGCCAATGTCGTCATCTCCGCGCGCTCGCAGGATCGGCTTGTCAGGATCGCGGAGGAGATCAATGGACGGGATGGCGGCCGCGCCCTGGCCGTGGCAGCCGATGCGGGCGAACGTGCCGATCTGGAAAACCTGGTAGCCAGGGCGCGCGAAGCTTTCGGCCCGGTCCACGTCGTTTTCAACAATGCTGCGGCCGGCGTTGTTTACGCGGCTGACGGCGGACTCTGGGCTAATACCGACGAGGTGTGGAAGACGGCGATGGACGTCAATGTGATGGCTACCTGGCGTCTGGCCGAACTTACCGCAACAGACATGGAAGCGCATGGCAATGGCATCATCATCTCGGTGCAGAGTTGCGGCGGTTTCACGCCTATACCCCCCGCTGTTGCCTATGGCGTCAGCAAGGCGGCGCTGGCCTTTCTCACGCGCAGCCTCGCCAAGGCGCTTGCACCTCACACACGGGTCAACGCGCTGTGCGTAGGATCGATGAGCCCGGATGGACAGGAAGCCGAAATCCACAAGGGCTTGGGGCTGGCGGAGCGCAATGCCATCAAGCGTTTCGGCGCTGCTGACGAAGCCGTGGGCGCAGCCATACTGCTGGCCAGCAACGCATCGAGCTACACCACCGGGAGCACGATTTTTGTCGAGGGTGGCCGGGTCGGCACCATCGCATGAGCAATCCGCTTTATACTCCCGATCAGGAAGCCGCAGAAAAGCTGGCGTTGCGCCTGATAGAGCGTGCGGATGTAAGAGCTGCCCGTGAACAAGCGCGCCAGGGCATGCTGAATGACCCGGCAGCAGCGACCATTGATGGCAACCTGGGACTCGACCGCGCGCTGGATCAGTGGGTGCTGGCACTGGCCATGCGCGAAGCCAATGGCGACACCGCCGATCCGCTCGTCACTTGGAACGTGTCCAATCCGCCGCGCCGGTGGTTCGGGCACGTTTATCATGGCGCGGCAGTGGCCGTGGACAATCCCGATAATTTCAATCGGGAAATCCCTATCGACGGCGATGGACAGTACCGTATCGACCTGCGCTTTTCAGCAAATCCCCCGCAGTTCAGCGTTGTGATCGAGATGGAGCCTGAACATCACGCCGGGCTCGGCCACAATATCGGTGCGCTGACGTTACAGGACCTGAGGCCGCATTGCGATGGCGAGGGGCGGGTGTCGGTGACCGTGGGGCCGGAAAAGGGCGGACCGCTACACCTGCAATCGCGACCCGGTCGTATCCAGATCTATACCCGTGACAGCCAGTGCGACTGGAACCAGTTGCCGGCCGAAGTCGCTGTCGCGCGCCTCGATCCGCCCGGTGGCTGGAGGGCGCGCGACGAAGACGAGATTGCCGCTGCGATCATCGTAGACATGCCCGCCTGGGTGCGTTTCTGGCGCGGCTTCAAGGATGACTTTCTCGGCTTTCCGAAGCCCAATCAACTGGTCGGCCCCAACGGGCGCGACGGAAACTGGGGTTATCTGGCGGGCGGACGTTTTGAACTTGCTGATGACGAAGTGCTGCTGGTTACGCTCGATCCGGTAGACAGCTATTACACTGGTTTCCAGATTACCGATCCCTGGACAATCGCACCGGATCCCATGTTGCGGCTCGCCAGTCTCAACAAAGGGCAAGTGGTGCCCCATGCGGACGGTACTGTAACCTACGTTCTCGCACTGGTCGATCCGGGCGTAGCGAACTGGATCGATACTTGCGGAATGCATGAAGGCTGGATGCTGGCCCGCTGGCAGGGCGTACCTGCCGATGCAGACCTTTCCAGCATGATCCGCGAGGTGAGGCTCACGACGATTGGTGGGCTGCCAGACGACATTGCAGTCATCGACCTTGCCGGACGGCGGGCGCAGATTGCAGAGCGAGCGGAAGCCTTTGCGCAGCGAACGAGCAAGACGGGCTGGCCCGATGCAGGCTGAGGGATCGATCGTCGAACTGTGCCACGTCGTTGAGAACATGGAAACGGCGCTGGAGCACTGGACGCAGGAGCTCGGGGCCGGTCCTTTCTTCGTATTCGATGTGCCCGTTCTTCCGGGCCAGTTGTACTATGGCGAGCCCACCCGGGTTTCGATGCGCGTGGGCTTTGGCTTCTCCGGTGGCGTTTTGATTGAATTGCTCGAGCAGACGAATGACGGAGCCTCGCCTTTCCTGGATTTTCTCGAGGCGCGCGGGGAGGGATTGCATCACATCATGCCGCGCACCGATTTCGACAAGGCGTCAGCGCGACTTACTGCTGCAGGCTATCGGGTTGCCTATAGCGGGGTGATGCCGGCGGGTGAGCGCTTCTGCCTGTTCGATACTTTCGCCTCGCACGGCTATTACACCGAGTTGATGGAACTTTCGGACGCAATGCTGGGCAGTCTTTCCCTGATGGAAAAGGCACACCAGCAATGGGACGGGATGACCGATCCGGTGCGCAGTATGGACCGGTTGGCAGAACTGGCGCCCTAAAGCTTTCCGCTTCCCATTTCGGCGAACATCTTCTGGAAATCGGCATAGCTTGGCTGATGCGCGGTCACGCCGCCATCGATGGGGATCGCGGCGCCAGTGATGAATTCGCTTTCGTCGCTGGCGAGAAATGCCACCAGATTGGCGACGTCATCTGCCTGTCCCAGTCGCGGCGTAAGATGGTGCGACAGGAGTATGTCCTTGACTACGGACGGCGTCGACTCCTCTGCCAGCGGTGTCAGCACGAAACCGATCACCATGCAGTTGGAGCGCACGCCCTGTTTGCCATATTGCGTGGCGATCATGCGGTTAAGCTGGATCAGCGCAGCTTTTGAAGAGCCATAGGCAGTCAGCGTCGCTTCGCCCTGTACACCGAAACCCGACGCGCTGTGAATGATCGACCCGCGTTTGCGTTCGATCATGTGGGGCAGGGCATATTTGCTCATCAGCATCGCCCCGCGCACATTCACGGCCATCGCCCGGTCCCATGCGTCCACATCGAGGTTGATGACATCGAGATCGGATTGGCGCTGTGCATCATTCTGGATAGCCGCGTTGTTGTGCAGGATGTCGATCCGGCCGAAATCCGCAATCACCCGCTGTGCGAGTTCGCGTACCGAATCCTCGTCTGTCAGATCCAGCGGCAGGGCTGTTGCGCCGGCAATGTCCTGCGCAACAGCCCCTGCCGCATCGGCATCGATATCGCCTAGCACGACAGTTGCACCTTCCGATGCCAGCCGCCTGGCGGATGCTGCACCGATACCGCCTGCTGCCCCGGTTACGATGGCAATCCTGTCTTGAAGCCGTCCAGTCATGGGTCCTCACTCTCCTTCGCCGCGATAGTTGTCCTCGCCGCCTGTAACCCAACCTGTCGCAGGGAAGGTTTCGAAGGCTTTTTGCGCTTTCACCTGCTTCATAGCGGGTAGGGAGGGATGTTTGGAATCGACAATTTTACCAATGCCGGTGATGCCGGCACCCGAACCGGCAGGTACGATCTTCCTGATCGGCACATGCATCATATTGGTTGCCATTCTGGCCTGGTGGGCGCTGGGGGAGGAACGGCGCTTGCGCGGCTGGGTTCTGCCGCTGATATTCGCCGGTACGGCATTGTCGGCGGTGATGATCGAGCCGATCTACGACAACACGCTGCTCTATTGGTATCCTGACGAACTCCCGCTGGCTTTCTTCCGCGCCTATGAACGCACCATTCCTTGGTATGTCCCGCTTGGCTATGCCTGGTTTTCCTTCTGCGATGCCACCGGCGGCTTCGTGCTTGGCGCGGCGCTGGCGAAGCTGATGCCGTATCTTTCCGGAACCAGGCGGCTCTGGCTGCTGATACTGCCAAGCTTTACATATGCCTCGACGCTCGGCTCGACCACGGCGCCGGCATCGCTGGTGCTCAATTCTGCGTGGTCACCGATAATGACCTGGATTGCGGGCGCCGCCACGATGGTCATGTGCATTATAGCGATCCACGTTATTGCCCAGATGGCGTACCTGCGTTGGAAAAGCCTGTAGTGAAAAGTTTCTTGCCGCGCGACTGGTGGTTCATCGGCCTGTTGGGCACGATCTACGCCTTCAATTTCATCGACCGCATGATCATCGCAGTGGTGGGAGAGCCGATCCGGCAGGAATTCGGACTGAGCGACTTTCAGCTCGGCATCATGGGCGGGGCGGCCTTTGCGCTTTTCTATGGTGGGATAGGTATCCCGCTCGCTCGGCTTGCAGAGCGGGTAAATCGTATCGGCCTCGTGGCCACGGCCACCGCACTGTGGTCTGCCATGACGATCCTTTCCGGCGCTGCCGGCAGCTATGTCCAGCTCTTGCTCGCGCGCATGGGCGTGGGCGTGGGCGAAGCTGGCTTTACCCCGCCGGTGGTTTCGCTGATTGCCGATCGCTTTCCGCCCGAGCGCCGGGCGACGGTGTTCTCCATGATAGCGGTGGGCGTATCCGTCGGCGGTGCCATAGGCGTGCTTGGCGGCGGCTGGATCGCGCAGGTCTATGGTTGGCGCTGGGCCTTCGTGGCGGCGGGCGCGCCGGGCCTGTTGCTGGCGCTGTTGCTGTGGCTGACGATCAGCGAACCTGTGCGGCTGAATGCGGACAAGGCGGCACCTCCGTTCGGCGCAGTCATCCGGCGAGTGCGCAAGTCGAGGGCCTTCGTTGCATTCACGTTCGGCAGCGGCATGGTGGCGCTGGTCGGCTTCGGCCTGAACCTGTTTCTGATTCCTCTGTTGGTCCGCCGCTTTGACTTCGACCTTGCCGAAGCCGCGCTGACATTTGCCTTCACCTTCAGTGCCGCCACGGCACTGGGCGGCGTGGTGGGCGGCCTGATAGCCGATCGCTTTGCCGCCAGGAATCATCGGCTGTATGGGTATTTCCCGATGGCGGCGACCATGGTGGCGATGCCCCTGTTCCTCGCGGCCATCTATCAGGATGACTGGCAGGCGATGGCAGTGTTGCTGTTCGGCTCTACCTTCTGTCTTTATGCATTTCTGCCCACGATCATGACCGTTACGCAAAGGCTGGTGGAACCGCGCATGCGCGCAACCGCCGCCGCGATCCACGCCTTCGGCCAGACTGCTTTCGGGCTGGGTCTGGGTTCGGCCTTTCTCGGGTATATGAGCGATGTGCTGGCAACGGCGCGCTTTGGTGCAACCTATGCGCAGGAATGCCTCGGTACCGATGCCAGCGGTTCTGTTCTTTGTTCGGAAGCGGCGGGCACCGGCTTGCAGCAGGCATTGTTGCTGCTGGGCCTTTTCCTGCAGCTGGCCATCGGTTGCTACTGGCTGGCAGCACGATCGATCGGAGGGGAAATAACAGAGATGGAGGATGGCGCGACATGAATGCGACCTATGATGCCGTAATATTCGGCGCTGGCCGTAACGACACGTTGGCGGCGGGCTTTCTCAGCCGCGCTGGCAGTAAGGTGGCTGTTGTGAAGCGCATGGCGAAGGTCGGCGGCGTGTCGGGCATCGCGGGCCGGATCGCCCGACTGGAACAGCTGGCAGATCAGTTGCGGTCTATCCAGGCATTCAATTCGGACCAGTGGCGAACGCGCGTGCCGGCAAAGTTCTGACAATGCGCTGCTTCCTCCAGCACCTGCAACTCGGTTGAAGCGGCTTTCTTGAAATATGACAATTCGTTTTGCGGATCGGGACTGGTGTCGACCACGCTCTGAACCACCAGTACGGGCACTTCGATCGTCGCGGAATCCCCGTGCATTTCTCCGGGCGTCAGCGCCCCACGGCCCAGTGTGGCGGGTGTGGTTGACGCATGTGCCTCATCTTTCTCGATCAACGAATGCGGCACGTCGGGCCAGTAGAACAGCTTGCGCATCGGTTCACGCGGAGTGGGCAAATAGCCATCAGGAATCAGATCGGCCTGCATGGTCTCGACATCCGTATCGCCAAGCACCATCGGTTCATTGGCCCAGCCCAAAACGGCAATCCGATCGAAAACGGGATGCGCCGCGGCCTGGGAGATGATCATCATGCCGCCCATCGAATGCCCGATCCCGGTAACGCTCACCGGCCGATCCATGCCTTCGAGGGCCTGCCCGAGCGCTGCCGCATGTGCATTGGTGATGATCTTTCGGCTCAGCTTGCTCTCGGCTTCCGGTTTCGTGCTCTGCCCCATACCAAGCATGTCGATTGCCAGCACAGCCTTGCCGTGATCGGTAAACCAGCGCGCGAAGCTGTAACTGTCGTCGGCAAAATGCGGGTGCCAGTAGATGCGCGAATAACCTCCACCATGGATGGCGAAGACGAGATGCTGTCCGTTCTCGTCCCAGTCATCGGGCAGATGCAGCGTCGCGGCAATCTTCACCGGCTCGCCAATTGCTGCCGCGGTGGTAACGTCCAACATCATGTCTTCTGATCTCATCGCCCGTCGCTCCTTGTTGAAGGCTCCGGCTCTGACAGGTGCGGCAGGTCTTCACCTGCCGAGAGAAAGGTCCGCCCGGCGGCCGGTGGGCAATGATGCCACGCACGGTACGCAAGAGGAGCTGTACGGCATGACGGACGATGGGCTGGCGTGGGAAAAACTGATCGATGATTTGCGTCCGCTGGGTGATGCCATGCGCGCCCGCGTACCGGAAAGGCTGCGCGCCGATCCGCAGGTAATGGCCGAATCGATGCGCCTTCTGCTGGCGGGCCTCGCCCGCGCCAGTTCGGATGCGCTTGTCGGTGATCGGCGGCAACCGATGTTCGTGCCCGAACTGAATATCGCGCAGAACATCTTTCAGCCCAATGCCGATACGATCTACAAATCGGCATTGATCGAGAAGGGCGGAAGTTACCTGCTGCGCGGTGATCGCGGCACTGTGCGGATGATGATACTCGCCCAGATGGGGCCGGACACCTTGCGCACCGGGCAGCATCACCCCCTGCTGGGGCAGATCGATTTCGACGATCTGGACGTTGGCGACGATGGCTCGTTCGAACTGGTCATCTCTCCCGAACGACCCGCAGACTATGAGGGCGACTGGGTTACCCTCGATCCACGGTGCGAGAAGCTTATGGTCCGCGTGGTTTCCTGCGATTGGGGCGTCGAACGCGAACCGCGTTTCGGGATCAGCCGTCTCGATGTCGCGGAGGCGAAGGGGCGGCCCTCGGCGGCAGACCTGCACGCCGCCTTCAAGGAAGTTCCGTCCATTGCGAAGATCTGCGCATTGGCCTTTCCGGCCCATGTCGAGGAACTGCGGGAGGAAGGATATCTAAATGAATTGAAGGTTTTCGACGTTGCGCAAATGTCGGGGCTGCAGGGCCAATTCTACTACGAAGGCGCTTACGAACTGGCAGATGACGAGGCGCTGATAAGCGAAGTGCGCATACCCGAAAGCTATCGTTACTGGTCCGTCATCCTGACAAACGAATTGTACGAAACCACCGACTGGTACAACAATCAGGCGAGTCTCAATGACACGCAGGGCGTGGTCGATCCCGACGGGATATTCCGTACGGTGATCTCTGCCCGCGATCCCGGTGTCCACAACTGGCTGGATACTTCCGGCTATTCTGGCGGGGCGATCCAGGGCCGCTGGTTCGAGGCGAGCGAAAAGCCTATGCCTACCATTAGAAAGGTCAAGACAGTCGAGGTCTTGTCGCATCTGCCTGAGACAACAAGACGTGTGAATTCCCAAGAGCGCATCGAGGCTTTGCGAACTCGCGGGCTTTCCGCCCAAATGCGTATCATCTGGTAGTTCCAGTGAAACTTAACGGAGAGAAATGATGGCTTCCACCCCGATGCGAGAGATCCCGGAACACGTTCCCGCCGACAAGGTGGTGACGCTCGATTTCTTCAAGCGAGAGAACGTTGACGTCTGCCCGCAGGAAACAATGCTGCCGGAGATTCATCGCTCGCTTCCGCCACTCACCTGGTGCACCAACATTTTTCCTGGCGATCAGGGTGGTTGGCTGCTGACGAAGGTCGAGGACATGCACAAGGTGCTGCGTGATCCGGACGATTACACGAAAAACGGGATGGGCAAGTTTGCCCAGTCGATCGGTGAGGATTGGCTGGTCATTCCGACTGAAACCGATCCACCTGAACATGGTGAGTATCGCAAGGCGCTGAACCCGTTCTTTGCGCCCCAGAAAATCGCCAAAATGCGCGACGAACTGCACGAACGGGCGATCCGCCTGATCGACGAATTCAAGGATCAGGGCCATTGCGAATTCGTGGACGATTTTTCCGCAAAATTCCCGATCTTCATCGTGCTCGATCTGCTGGGCCTGCCGCAGGAACGGATGCCTGAATTCCTGGAATGGGAGAAAGGCATCTTCCACACCAATGATTATGAACTGCGCACCCGATCCGTGCGCAAGGTGGTGGATTACCTCAATGAAGTGATCGCCGATCGTCGGGCCAATCCCGGCGATGACTATATCAGCGGGATTTTCGAATACGAAATCAACGGCCGCAAGTGGAATGACAAAGAGGTGTTCGGCCACTGCTTCAACCTGTTCATCGGCGGCCTCGACACCGTTACATCGCTGATGGGCAACATTTTCGCCTATCTGGCGAGAAACCCCGACAAGCAACAGGAACTGCGCGATGATCCTAAGAAGATCGTTCTGGCAGTGGAGGAGTTCCTGCGGTTCTTTGCCCCGGTCAGCGTGTTTCGCATCGCGGCCAAGGAAATCGAGATTCACGGGCAGAAGATCATGCCCGGCGATTACGTGGGCATCTCAACCCCGATCGCAGGGCTCGATCCCGATTATTACGAGGAGCCGGGCGAAGTGCGGTTCGATCGCAAGGCCCCGCATATCTCGCTTGGCTTCGGTATTCACAAGTGCCTCGGCATGCACCTGGCGCGAATGGAATTGCAGACTGCGCTGGAGCACTGGCTGAAGCGCGTACCGCCGTTCCGCGTCGCCGAAGGGTTCGACATCAAATATCATGTCGGCAATATCACCCATGTGCCCAAGCTGGAACTGGCCTGGGACGTGTAAGGTAACAGTCGAGTGCACCGGCTGGTCCGCAGGGGTCAGGCCGGGTGCATATCGACATGGAAGCGGGACAGGCGAAGCGAGTTGATCTTCCATTTGCCATCCAAACGTCGATATTCCCCGTGGTATTGGCCATAGCCGGTGATCGAGGCGGTGCCTTCCAGTGGTGACTTGCCCGGTTGCCAGACGACCCTGTCCTGCATGGCCCATACAACGTGGGCGGCATCGGGGCTGCTGAATTCCACTTCAGGGGTATGGACCTGATGACTGGTGGCTGCATGATCCACGGCAAAGCGCACCTGCGCCACGATGGCGTCCACTCCGGTTACGGGATCGAGGCCGGCGTCTTCGCGAACATCCATGACCGCGTAGTCGGTAAACAAGCTGGCGAAGGTGTGCCATTCCTTGGGGTCCAGAAGCGGCAATAGCGTGCCTTCACCAGCTTGATTTCTTCGCATGCAACAAGGGTTGCCCATCGGTCTTGCGTGGGCTTCATGAATACCTCCAGACACGATGCAGCCTGCCGTGCGGTCAAGAGAACTGGCCTTCCTTTGGAAAGGTTTCCTGTTTGGCCCGGGCGTTGACGGTATGATAAATCCTATTCGGAGCGAGAGATGACTGAACCCGGTGCACAAGAGCTGTTCGACAGATTCGGAACCTATATCCTGCCTGGACGCGTGGATGATCCGCGTCGCGGGATCGAGGAAGCGCAAGAGGCTGAACGTATCGGTCTTGGCGCAGTCTGGATTTCCGAACGCTTCGCTTTGAAAGAGCCTGCCGTGCTGGCCGGAGCGGTAGCCGAAGCGACCAGCAAGATTCGCATCAACGGCACCTTCTATGCCACCATGCGCCATCCGCTTGTCACCGCCAGCATTGCGAACATGATGCAGGCGATGAGCGGCAATCGCTTCGGCATCATGTTCGCGCGCGCCGTGCCGGCCTATATGAAAATGATGGGCGCACCGGCGATCACGATGGAACGTCTGGCAGATTACATCTCGATCTTTCACCGACTCTGGGACGGGGAAACGGTGTCTTACGAGGGCAAGCTCGGGACGTTTCCCACCCTGAAGCTGACCGACATGCACGAGGGTCCGAAGCCGCCGGTCATCTTTACCGCCATCGGACCCAAGAGCCTTGCCTTCGCGGGAGAGCATTGCGACGGCGTGCTGCTGCACCCCTTCGTTTCCCCCACCGGTGTGGCAAACAGCGCCAAGATCGTTCGCGATGCGGCCGAAAAAGCAGGGCGCGACCCGATGTCGGTTCGTATCTATCACAATATCATCGTGGCGCCCGATCTACCGAAGGACGAGGAGGATGCCGTGGTGCGTGGCCGCGCCATCACGTATTTCGAATTGCCCGGATTCGGTGACCTGATCGTCGAGATCAACGAATGGGACAAGTCGGTGCTGGAGAAGGTTCGCGCCCATCCCAAGATCGCTTTGCTCGAAGGAAAGCCTGCCGATCAGGCCTATACACGACAGGAACTGGTTGATGTGGGGCAGCTGCTGCCGCAGAAATGGATCGACGAGGGTGCCGCCGTTGGCACCGCCGCAAGATGCGCGGATCAGCTGATGGATTATCTCGATGCAGGAGCGGACGAGATACTCCTGCATGGCGCCGCCCCCAAGGACATGGGGCCGCTCACCAGGGAACTGAAACGTGCCCTTGCCGCGAGGAGTGAATAATGACTCCGTCGCAAGTCCAGGATCGGCTGCGCGACTGGCTTGAAGCGAATGTGGATGGCTGGAGCGATGTCCGCATCCAGCCGCTCGAGGTCACGACCGGCTCCGGCTTTTCAGCGCAGATCTTCTTTGTCGATGTGGAATATAACGGCCCTGACGGACCGCGAGCAAAAACACTCGTGGTGCGCCGCCAGCCACAGGATCACGAGGTGGTTTTCGGCTCCAGCCTGAAGTTGCAGGGGCAGATGATCGCGGCGCTCGATGCGCTGGGTTCGGTTCCGGTGCCCGAATGGATCGGGATGGAACTCGATCCTTCCGTGCTGGAGATGCCCTTTATCGTGATGGGCCGGGTCGAAGGACACGCAGCAACGCAGAATCCCAACTATAACACGACAGGCTGGCTGTATGACATGGCGCCCGCCCAGCGCGGTGCCTCGTGGCGCAATGCTATCCATGCCTATGCCGGCATGGCCAGCATCGATTGGCAGAATGACGGCTTCGGCTTCATGGCTCGGCCCGACTGGGGCGCGCCGGGTCTGGATCAGTATCTTGGCTATATAGAGGCTTGGTATCTTGCCTGTCACAAGGATCGCGAGATGCCTTATGTCGACAAGGCGATGGCCTATATCCGAGAGCATCAGCCAGCCGACACTCCGGTCAATGTCCTGTGGGGAGACAGCACGCCGTCTAACGTCATGTTCGCCGAAGACGGCGGCGTGAACGCGTTGATCGATTGGGAACTGGCGGCGCTTGGTCCGTCCGAACTGGATCTCGCCTGGTGGCTCTACTTCGATGATCTGTTCAGCCGCCGCTTCGATGTCGAACGGCTGGATGGTCTGCCGACGCGCGACGAAACCGTGGCGATCTGGGAAGCTGCGACGGGCAGCAAGGCACAACACCTTGAATATTACGACATCGTGGTAGCCCTGCGCATGGCGCTGGTCGCGGTGGGCGCGTTCGACCGGCAGGTTGCCATCGGCAATATCCCCAACACGAACAAGTCGCTCAACTCCAATTTCATGACGTTCTACCTGGCGGAGCGACTTGGGATGGAACTGCCTGAGCTGGGAGCGGATTTCTACGCTTTCATGAGCAACATGACCCCTGTCGATCAGAAAGAGGACGGCTAGAGGAGCTGGCGAGAGGCCCGCAGGGTCTATCCGGGAGAGATCGGTGTTTACGCCAGCCGTAGCAGTACCGCCGCGCGATCCTGCGGTGGAAGAAGCAGCCATCGCCGCCTGGCTTGAGGCGGAGCTCGGTTGTCGCGAGGTATCCATTACCCGGAAGCACCGCTGGCGTCCCACCTATGAGGCCGAGGTCTTGCGCGGTGGGGAGCGGGTGCGCTATTTCCTGAAGGAAGAGCGGACATGGCCGCTGCCAGATCTAGCGCCTGAGCGATCGACCGCGGAGATCGCACGTCTGCCGGAGCATGCGCAAATGCAGGGTTGGCAGCGAAAACGTCCTTGGTTCTCTGCCGCAAATGCTGATGCAAATCGGACGTTACAGCCAGTGGTGCGATGAAGCCTATCGTGATGACATTGCCCGAGCTGACGGGTAAATCCCGTGCCGGGCCGGCCGATGCGGATGCTCTCTTGGAAACCTATATCAACGAGGCCGGACCGGACAGCGATGCTGAGATTGTGCGCGTGTTGCATCGCAAGCTGCTGGGCGACTGCCTGATTATCGCAGGCCCGGATGCTTCCGAAGATCATATAGTCCCGGCGCGGATTGAGCCAGTTCTGCATCTTGCCGGTAGTCGCGCACAAGACTAGCAAAACGGTGGAGGGGAAAGCGCATTGGCACAGACGCCGCGTGAAATAATGGACGAGGGCAAGCTGGGTAATTGGCAGATTGCCGCGCTCTGCATGACGATTGTGCTCAATGCCCTCGACGGTTTCGATGTCATGTCGATTAGCTTTGCAGCCCCTGGTATCGCCGAAGAATGGCAGGTTCCGCAGGACGTTCTCGGCTGGGTGCTGGCGATGGAGCTTATCGGCATGGCTGTCGGATCAATCCTTCTAGGTGGTTTGGCCGACAGGTTCGGGCGCCGCCCCACGATCCTCAGCTGCCTGACAGTCATGAGCGCGGGGATGTTGATGGTTCCGCTTTCATCGGGCGTCGGCGAGCTATCCTTCTGGCGGCTTCTTACCGGGCTGGGTATCGGCGGTATGCTTGCCGCCCTCAACGCCACCGTCGCGGAATTCTCCAACGCCCGTTATCGCAGTCTCGTGCTGCCGCTGATGGTTACGGGATATCCACTCGGAGCATTCCTGGGCGGGTTGATGGCGAGCAATGTGCTTGAGGCGGGTAACTGGCGCGGCGTCTTCTACCTTGGAGCAGGCTTCACGATTGCCGCTATTCCCCTGTCCTTCTGGCTGATACCCGAAACACCTGACTGGCTAGCCGATCGCCGCCCCAGAAACGCGTTACAACGGATAAACCGCACTCTCACCCGTTTCGGCCTGCCGGCGGCAGAGGTGCTGCCAGAAACGGTAAGGCAGCAAAGCAAGGTCTCGCTGGCCGATATATTCAAGCCGCCGCTGTTGTCGCGCACGGTGCTGCTGACGTTCGCCTACCTTACCCACGTTACGGCGTATTACTACTTCGTGAAATGGATGCCCAAGCTGGTGGTGGACATGGGGTTTGACGCCAGCGCAGGTGGCGAGGTACTGACAAAGGCCATGCTCGGCGGCGCTATCGGTGGCGGCACGCTGGGACTGTTGGCGCTCAGGATCGGGATCAAGAAAGCGACCGTAATCGCCCTTGCCGGGGCTTTCGTGATGCTAAATGTGTTCGGGAGCGCTCCCGAAGATGTCGCCTTGCTGGGCTGGATTGCAGGTGCCACGGCATTTTTCTCCAATGCGGCAGCGGTAGGTTTCTATGCACTTCTGGCCATGGCATTCCCGCCACACGTGCGAGCCACCGGCACCGGTTTTGGTATCGGCTTTGGCCGCGCGGGGGCAGCAATGGGACCGGCGCTGGCCGGTATTCTCTTCGCGCGTGGTCTTGATGTCGGGGTAGTGTCGCTGATCATTTCCATCGGTTCCGCCATCGCGATCGGTGCTGTCCTGCTCGTCAAGCTGGCGGCTACCAGCGACACCCGGCCCGCGTGATGGGCATCTTCACGCACAATTGTGTGGGTACCAATGATGTCGAAGGGGCGGAGCGCTTCTATGATGCCTGCCTTGCGCCGCTGCGGATTCGCCGGCTCGGGAATTTCCTCGATCAGGGGCTGGCCTATGGCAACAGGGCGGCAGAATTTCTCGTCCTGCGCCCGGTCGACGGCGAACCCGCTGCACCCGGCAACGGCCTGACCATCGGCTTCAAGGCGCAAGACCGGGCTGCGGTAGCAGCGTTCCACACGGCAGGACTGGCAGCAGGCGGCAAGGATGCGGGAGCTCCGGGGCCAAGGGGAGCCGTGCCGAATGCATTCGGGGCTTACCTGCTCGATCCGGATGGCAACAAAATCTGTGCCTATTGCTTCAAGGCGCCGGAGGAGTGATCCGGGCGAATCCGTTGTCGATCACGCACTGTTCTGTTCCATTGCGATAGGCGCGAAAATACAGCGTTTCGCCATCCTGCCAGATATGGGTTTGAATGCTGTCGCCCGGAAACACCGGCGCGGTGAAGCGCACATTCATTTCACGCAGAGCCGACGCTACGCCTCCACAGGCGGCGTGAACCAGCGCCCTGCCGACGATACCCATCGTGCCGAGCCCGTGCATCAGCGGCCGGTCAAAACCGGCAGATGCGGCAACGGCGGGATCGATATGCAAGGGGTTTCTGTCACCGGAGAGCCGGTAGATCGCCGCCTGTGCCGCATTGGTGGGCAGCACGACGGCGTAGTCCGGATCACGCTGCGGAATCTGCGCTCGCGGCTCTGTCGGCAAGGTTCGCTCTCCGCCAAAACCACCAGCCCCCTGGATAAACCAGGTCTCCGAAGTCTCTGCCACCAGCGTACCGCTGAGTGTGTGGATTTCCTTCTTCGCGCGGATCAGGGCGGGCTTGCCGGGGCCCTTGTCGGCAAGGTCCGTAACCGTGGTATTCCCCACGAGAATACCGGCCGTTTCCAGCGGTGCATGAATTTTCAGCCGCTGTTCGCCATGCAGGATGGCCATCCAGTCCAACCCACTTTCGGGCGCCATTGCCCAGAAACCCGGAGTGCCCAGCACCAGCGCCATCGTAGGCAGGACCTGAAGGTCTTGCTCGTAGACGAAGCGTGTCTCGTCGATCTCACAGCTGAGCCCGGCACCGACGCCGATTGCATACAGGATGACGTCCTTCGGATCGTACTCATCGTGTGTCTCGGGTATTTTATAGGCGAGCAGTTTTTCGACATCGAGCGGCGTGGTCATCAAAGAAGAGCCTTCTTAAGAGCATTGAGGCTATCGCGGCGTGATCGCAGCGTGACTTGTGCCTGCGTCGCCATCTGGAAGCCGTGGAAGCAGCCGGGATAGACGATCAGTTCGGTCGGCACGCCCGCGCCCAAAAGCTTTCCACAATATTTGACGCGTTCATCCACAAACAGATCCAGCGCGCCCACCGCGACGAAGGGGTGGGCGGCAGATCGGCAACCGAGGTTGCCCTCAAGGCAGAGGCATAGGGTGATGAATTGCCGCCGACGAGGTAGGCAGACCGGCAATATGCGCTGGCCTCGCGGGTCCAGACGAATTCGCCGGTAAACGGGTTCGCCTCCTCGCCTTCGGGGATGCTGTCATCGAGCCGCGGTGCCTCCAGAAGCTGGAACGCGACAGGGATCCTGCCTTCATCCCGTGCCAACAAGGCAAGGCTTGCCGCCATCGCTCCGCCGGCGCTTTGCCCCGCAAGTGCTATCCGGCCGGGGTCTATCCCCAGGTCATCAGCCTCTGCATGCAGCCAGCGCAGGACATCAGGGCGTCCTCCATCGCGCCGGGAAAGGGCGTTTCGGGAGCCAACCTGTAATCGACCGAAAGCACGAGGCAGTTCAACTCGGCTGCCCATTGCATCAGTTCGGCCTGATTCATTTCGGGCTTGCCCATCACATGTCCGCCACCGTGGAAATGGAGGATTGCTGGCGCGCCCGACGCCATCTGCTGTGCCCTTCCTCGCGCGACGGCACCGCAATTTCGCGGGTCTCAATCGGCAGGTCTGGCAATTCCTGTTCGTTCAAGACACCAGAAAACATCTCGCGCATCATGGGCAGTCTCTTGTCCGACAGTTCCATGGGCGGAAAGCTGTCAACCAGGTCCAGCAGTTCCGAATCGACGAGATGGCGAGTGGTCATGGCAGTTCCCTAGTTTCTGTTTGCCCCTGGGCCGGTCAGCTGGCCTAAGCGAGTGGAGGATGACGGTGATGCCAGGGCATCAACTCGGAGAACGTCTGCGCGGCGCTGAATACGCGTGCATCTTCCAAACGCTGACCGATAATCTGCAGGCCGACGGGCATACCATCATTGAACCCGCAGGGAACCGATGCCGCTGGCAGGCCGAATAAATTGGCAATATAGGTATAGTTCGTGCTAATATGGTCGATGGAATACTGGTCGGTGTAGGGTTGGTCCCAATAACCGCCGGGGATCTACGGGGCGAGCTGGCCCACGGTAGGCGTGCAGAGCAGGTCGAAATCTCCGAAAATTCCGTCGATCCACCTGACCAGCTGCGCCCGCAGCTCGAAAAATTCCTTGTAATCATCCGCTGAAAAAAGCGTGCCGCCCATCGCTTCTATCTGGCGCAGTATGCCGGCGACCGGAGGGATGAGCAGTCCTCGCTGTTCTAGGTGTTGGCCAGCAAGCGGCCCATGCGGCGATAGGAATACTCGTTCATTCCGATGAATACCCGCCACGCCTGCGCGTCGGGCAGGTGATCGCGGCAGAATCGACGCTGGCACCAGCCGAACTCAGCAGCGATGCGGCCTGGTGGGCGCGGTCGATCACGCGGCTAGCGGTATGCGGAATCGCGCCCCATTCGGGCGACCATGCAATGCGCACCCCGTCGATACCGTGGTCGAGTGCGCTGACAAGATCCGGCGAAGGCGCGGCAATCGCGCTCGGGTCGCGCCCGCCGATTACCTGTATGATGAGCGCCGCGTCGCGAGCATCTCGGGCGATTGGACCGGCAGACGCCATGTGCACGCTGACAGGTGTGCGGGAAGGAATGCGCCCTGCGCTCGGTTGGGAACCGAAAACTCTGTTTAGTGCGGCGGGAATCCGTGTCGAGCCGCCACCATCGCTGCCGATGGCGAAGGAACTCATCCTTGAAGCTGGCAGATCGGCCGATGCGCACCGTCACGCGGGCCAACACAACCGATTCAATATCGCCTACCTCGTTACCGGTAAAAAGGTTCTCATCGTATCCGTCGCGCTCTGTATAACGACCGGCGACGCGAACCGACAGTTCGACGCCAGCGAGCGGCACGATGGCCGCCGCTTCCACGAGGCGATGATCGTAATTGCCGATTTCGCCCTTCACGTAGCCGGAGAATTCTCCATCGGACTGTGGTGAACGAAACCACGCCGCCAGTCGTGTTGCGACCGAACAGCGTGCCCTGCGTACCGCGGGCAACCTGGATGCTTTCAACGTTGAGGAAGCCCAGGTTACTGGCGATGGGGCGTGCGAGATAGACGCCGTCGAGATAGATGCCGACAGCGGGGTCTGACACCCGAGTTCGGGCTGTTCTATGCGTTACCCCGAAGCGCATAGGTAACAATCGCCGTGGGGCCGGTACCGGTGCCACGCGAAATCAGGCCGGGCGCGATACGCTGAACGTCGATTGCCGCTTCAAGCTGGAGTTCGGCAATACCCTCGGCACCAACTGCCGAATTGGCGACAGGGATGGACTGAAGATCCTCTTCCGCGCGACGTGCTGTCACGATGATGATCCCTTCCTAAATCACGGACCCTATCCTGGGCCCCAGTTTGTATCGCGACGATCCCCGGTCACGTGTTCATCATTTATCGGTTCGTACTCTGAGTTCCTATCGAAGGGTAGGGGGGTGGATAGGCTATTAATTTAGTGGGTCGACCTGTAGTAATTAGCGCACGGCACATTCTGGACGCCTGATCTGATGCAGATGTCTAATTTGCCGACCATCGACAAGGAATAACAATGCCCAACGGCCCGCTTGCTGGAATCCGTATTGTGGAGATGGACGCGATAGGACCGGTCCCGCTTTGCGGCATGATACTTTCCGGCCTTGGCGCCGACATTGTTCGCGTGACACGTCCCGGGGGGCATTCGGCTTGGGGTGATATCGGCGATGCCGTGGTCTTGCGGGGGCGCACACAGGTGCAACTGGACCTGAAGTCCGACACCGGCAGGCAAGCCCTTCTGGATCTGGTGGCCCATGCGGATGGACTTGTCGAAGGCGCTCGTCCCGGAGTGATGGAAAGATTGGGTCTGGGACCGGACGAATGTCTCGCGCGCAACCCGCGCCTCGTTTTCGGTAGGATGACGGGCTGGGGGCAGGAAGGCAGCCTGAGTAAGGCTGCGGGTCACGATATCAATTACATTGCCATGACCGGGGCGCTGCATGCCATCGGCAAGCGAAATGAGCCGCCGACCGTACCGTTGAACCTGGTAGGCGATTATGCCGGCGGAACGATGTTCCTAGCGCTGGGCATGGTATCGGCCATTCTTTCCGCCCGTGCGACGGGGGAGGGGCAGATCGTCGATGCAGCGATGGTTGACGGGGTCGCCAACCTGCTGGGGTTGTATCACGCCTTCGTCGCCAACAGTCTCTGGCAGGATGAACGGGAATCCAACCTGTTCGATGGCGCTGCACCGTTTTATCGCTGCTATCTTTGCAGTTGCGGCGGCTCGGTTGCGGTCGGCGCGCTGGAACCGCAATTCTTCGCGGCTCTGCTGGAAGGGCTCGAAGTGCCGCACGACCGGTTCGAGCAGAATGACCGTGGTCAATGGCCTGCCATGCAAGCGGATTTCGAACGCATCTTCGCCTCGGCCTCGCGCAACGAGTGGGAGGAGCGGTTCGCCGGAACCGACGCTTGCGTTTCGCCCGTCCTTTCGTTGTCGGAAGCGACCGGCCATGCTGTCAATATAGAGCGCGGCGTCTTTCAAGAGCATAATGGCGTGATGCAGGCATCGCCCGCGCCACGCTTTTCGCGAACGCCCGGCAAGATCGATAAAGGCAAGGACGCGACGGTGGAAGACATCGTGCAGGAGTGGTCTAGAGGCGGATGATCCGCTTGCCGCTGTTTTCACCGCGGTACAGGCCTGCGATGGCGTCGGGACACGCTTCCAGCCCCTCCAGCACGTCCTCGCTGTAGTCCAGCTTTCCCTCGCGTATCCACTCCGCGAGTATTGCGATCGCTTCTTCCCATCTGTTCATATGGTCGAAGACGACAAATCCCTGCATGCGCGCCTTCTTCACCAGCAGGTGGCGTTCCACCCTTGGCCCAGTCGGCCAGGGGTTCCAGCGGTCGATGGCCGCTGTGCCGCAGACAACCACGCGCGCTCCGGTTGCCAACTGCGGCAGCACCGCATCGCTGACGGCCCCGGAGGTATTGTCGAAATAGACATCCACGCCGTCTGGACACTCCCTTGCAATCGCCTCGTCCAGTTTGCCGGCCTTGTAGTCAATGGCCGCATCGTATCCGAACCTGCCCATGCAATCGCGGACCTTCGTCGAACCACCTGCGATGCCGACAGTCCGGCAACCCAGCAAGCGTCCGATTTGCCCGACCGCCGAACCGACCGAGCCTGCCGCCGTCGATACCAGCAGAGTTTCACCCGCTTTCGGTTCGCCAATCATAGTCAGCGCGAGCAGCGCGGTAACGCCATTGATGCCCAGGACACCAAGGGCCAACGAAGGCGAAAGGTCCGTTTGTACGACGCGGCGCACGACTGCGTCTGCTGTGACCGTCGCGATTTCCTGCCAGCCGAACCAGCCCAGCACCCTATCCCCTTCCGACCAGTCCCTGCTGCGACTTTCGACCACCTCGCCAACTGCAAGCGATCGCATGACCCTGCCTATCGGTACCGGGTCGGCGTAGTTTCCGGCATCGGCGATCCAGCCGCGCATGGCGGGATCGACCGAGAGAAAGCGATTTCTGATTCGCACCTCGCCCTCGCGCAGGGGTTCGAGCGCAAGCTCGTCTATCGCAAAGTTTTCGGCCTGCGCGATGCCGGCTGGCCGCGATGTCAGGATCACCCTGCGGTTCATGCCGCTTCGTCGCACTGTCATTCATAGGCGAAAGACATCCTTTTTCTTCCGCAAGTCCTATCGCAGGGTAGGTGATGACAGCGGCTGTCGCGAAAATGGTAATGACCAAACGGATGAACACCGGTTCGGCCGCAACCGACTTTGGGAGAATCGCTCCAATGCGTGAAGTATTTATCTACGACCATGTCCGCACCCCGCGCGGTCGCGGGCGGGCGGATGGCTCGCTGCATGAGATCACCGCGATCGAACTGACCACCCAGCTGCTGGAGGCGATCCGCGATCGCAACGACCTCGACACGGCGTTGCTCGATGACGTGGTGATCGGCTGCGCACAGCCCGTGGGCGAGCAGGGCGGCGTGCTGGCGCGCGGTGCGGTTGTCAATGCCAAGTACGACCACTCGGTGGCGGCGCAGCAGCTGCACCGGTTCTGTGCTTCGGGCCTTGAAGCGGTCAACAATGTCGCCGCGCAGATCGGCAGCGGTATGGCCAGCGCCGGTATCGGGGGCGGCGTGGAAAGCATGAGCCGTGTGGTCATGGGTTATGACAGCGGCGCGTGGGTGGCCGATCCTGCCGTGGCCGTCGAGAACTACTATGCTCCGCAGGGCTTGGGCGCAGACATGATCGCCACCCTCGAAGGATATACCCGCGAAGACGTCGATGCCTATGCCGTGGAAAGCCAGAAGCGCGCTGCCAAATCCTGGGACGAAGGCAACTTTGCGCGGTCGATCGTGCCGGTGAAGGACGTGATGGGCGAGGTCATTCTCGATCATGACGAATACCGCCGGCCCGGTACGACGATGGAATCGCTCGCGGGACTGAAGGCAGCCTTCCCCGGATTTGCGAAGATGGGGTTCGGCCGCGTGGCCAAGGAGCGCTATCCCGAGATTGAAGAGCTGGCCCACGTTCACACGGGCGGCAATTCCAGCGGCATTGTCGATGGTTCGGGCATCGTGATGCTGGGCGATGCCCAGTTCGGCAAGGCTGCGGGATTGAAGCCGCGCGCTCGGATCAAGGGCTGGGCCTCGATCGGATCCGACCCGACGATCATGCTCACCGCGCCGGTCGACGTAGCGCGTAAGGCGCTGAAGCACACCGGTATGTCGAAGGACGATATCGACCTGTATGAACTGAACGAAGCCTTTGCCAGCGTCGTACTGCGATTTATGGATCACATGGAAGTGGACCATGCCAAGACCAATGTCGCGGGTGGGGCGATCGCGCTGGGCCACCCGCTGGGCGCCACCGGAGCCATGATCCTCGGTACCGTGCTGGACGAGTTAGAACGCCGCGATCTGAACACCGCCATGACCTTTCTGTGCGCCGGTAACGGCCTCGGCACCGCCACCATCATCGAACGGGTCTGACCCGATGAGCGAAAGTGCAAAGAGCAAAACAATGCGACATATGAAGCTGGAAAAGGGCGCCGACGGCGTCGCCATTCTAACTCTCGACAATGCCGACGTGAGCATGAATGTCGTGTCCGACGAATGGCTTGACGACATGAACGCTGCCATTGCCGATTTTCGCGATGACGATTCCGTAACGGGCGTCGTAGTCGCCTCAGGCAAGAAGGCCTTCATGGCGGGTGTCGATCTCAAGTTCGTGGTCGATGCCTATGAAACCATGTCTGCCAAGGAAGCCTATGCCTTCAGCCAGAAGGCCACCGCGATGCACCGTGCGCTGGAGACGATGGGTAAGCCTGTCGCCTGCATCATGAACGGGCTCGCGCTCGGTGGCGGTTTCGAACTCGCCTTGGCATGCCATCATCGCATACTGGTGGATGATCTGCAGGCCGTGGTGGGGCTGCCCGAAGTCACGTTGGGCTTGCTGCCCGGTTCCGGCGGCACACAGCGCCTGCCGCGCATTATCGGTCGCAAGCCGGCGCTCGACCTGCTCCTTTCGGGGCGCTCTGTCGCCCCGCAGGAGGCGCTCAAGCTCGGCATTGTCGACGAGGTGGCTTCAGCCGACGAACTGATGGACAAGGCGCGCCAGTGGCTGGCAACCGATCCGCCGGCAGAGCGCATCTGGGATGTGAAAGGCTACGCCATTCCCGAAATGCGCGGAATGATCGTTCCCGAAGTGGCGATGGATTACTCGATTGCCGTGGCAGGAATCGTCAACAAGCATGGCTACAATTATCCAGCGCCCGGCGCGATCCTGTCCTGCGTGTTCGAAGGGCTTCAAATGCCGATGGACAAGGCGCTGTCGGTGGAAAGCAAGTATTTCGCCAAGCTCCTGACAGACCCTGTGGCGCGCAATATGATTCGCACCACTTTCATTTCCAAACAGGCCGCCGAGAAGGGTGCTCGCCGTCCTGATGCCGTGGCAAAGTCCGAAGTGCAGAAGCTAGGCGTGCTGGGTGCCGGGATGATGGGCGCAGGGATTGCGCTTGTTTCCGCCAATGCGGGCATTGACGTTGTGCTGATCGACCGTGACACCTCCACTGCCGAAAAAGGCAAGGGCTATAGCGAAAAGGTTTTCGGCAAGGCCGTGGAACGCGGCAGGATGACGCAGGACAAGGCCGATGCCGCTCTCGCACGCATCAATCCGACTGACGATTTCGCCCATCTCGAAGGCTGTGATCTGGTGGTCGAGGCGGTGTTCGAAGATCTGGATATCAAGGCGCAAACCACGAAAAAGGCCGAAGCAGTTCTGCCTGACAGCGCGGTATTCGCAACCAACACGTCTACGCTGCCGATCTCGAAACTGGCCAAGGCATCGAAGCGACCCGATCAGTATATCGGCCTGCATTTCTTCTCGCCGGTCGATCGCATGGGCCTGGTCGAAGTTATCATGGGGGAGCAGACGTCGGAGGAAACGCTGGCGAAATCGCTCGATTTCATTACGCAGATCCGCAAGACCCCGATCGTGGTGAACGATGCCCAGGGTTTCTACACCAGCAGGGTGTTCCGCATGTTCATCTTCGAAGGCGCTGCCATGATGGCAGATGGTGTCGAGCCTGCGCGGATCGAGAACGCCGCCCGGGCCGCCGGTTTCCCGATAGGCCCGCTCGCCCTGCTGGACGAGGTGACAATCGATCTTCCCGTGAAGATCCTGAAGGACGCGGAAGGCAAGGAAGGCAACCTCTACACGATCGAGCGCGGCGGCCAGGTGCTCGACCGCATGCTGGAGCTGGGCCGCGGCAGCCGCAAGGCCGGAGGCGGCTTCTACGAATATGCCGAGGACGGCACCAAGCGCGTGTGGACCAGGTTGGCGAAGGAGTTTCCGACCAGCGCAGAACAACCCGATCAGGACGAGTTGAAGAAGCGCTTCCTCTATTCGCAAGCCAATGAAACTGCCCGCTGCTTGGAAGAGGGTGTGCTGGAAACACCGCAGGATGCCGATGTCGGCGCCTTGCTGGGCTGGGGCTTCCCTTCCTGGACCGGGGGTACGTTGAGCTATATCGACACTGTGGGGATCGAGGCATTCGTGGAAGAGGCGAAGCGTCTCGCCAAGGCCTATGGCGAAAGGTTTGCGCCTTCAGCATGGTTGCAGGAAAAGGCCGCGACGCAGGAAAACTTCTATTCACCAGTGGCGTCGAAGGGCTGACGAGCGATGCAGCGTACGATTTTCGAACCCGAGCACGAGCAGTTTCGCGACAGTGTTCGCAAGTTCATGCAGGCCGAGGTTGGTCCGAATGCCGAACGCTGGCGCGAAGCTGGCATGGTTGATCGCGAGGTCTATCTGAAGGCCGGCGAACAGGGTCTGCTGTGTGTGTTTGCAGATGAGAAATATGGCGGCGCCGGTATTGATGACCTGCGTTTCGACCAGATCATTGTCGAGGAGAACATGCGTCACGGCGATATCGGGTTCTATATCAATCTGCATAACAACCTCGTGGCGCCCTACATTCACAAGCTCTGCAACGAGGAACAGAAGGATCGCTTCATGCCCGGCGTGGTTTCAGGCGAGACGATTCTGGCGGTCGCCATGACCGAGCCTTCCACCGGGAGCGACCTGGCGGGCATGAAGACCCGCGCGGTGGAGAAGGGCGATCACTGGGTGTTGAGTGGAGCCAAGACCTATATCTCCAACGGCATTCTGGGCGATGTGGTGGTTGTTGCCGCGCGCACCGATCCCGACAGGCCGCACGGCATAAGCCTGTTCCTGGTGGAGCGCGGGATGGAAGGGTTCGAACGCGGTCGCAAGCTGGAGAAGATGGGCCTCAAGTCACAGGATACGGCAGAGCTGTTCTTCAATGATGTCAAGGTACCGCAGAAAAACCTGATCGGCGAGGCGGGAAAGGGCTTCAAATACCTGGCACAGATGCTGGCACAGGAAAGGCTTATCGCCGCCATCGGTTTCATGGCCACTGCGCAGACTGCATTCGACCTGACGCTGGAATATGTGAAGGAGCGCCGCGCATTCGGAAAGCCGATCGGCGCCTTCCAGAACACCCGTTTCAAGATGGCGCAGATGCGCGCACAGTTGGATATGGCACAGACCTACGTCGATCAATGCGTGATGCTGCTGAACGACAGCGCCCTGACGGCCGAGGATGCATCGGCAGCGAAATTGCTCACCAGCGAACTTGAAGGGCGCGTGATGGACGAATGCGTGCAGCTGCATGGCGGTGCCGGCTACATGGAGGAATATCGCATCAGTCGCATGTTCACCGACGCGCGCATCAGCCGCATTTTCGCCGGGACGAGTGAAATAATGCTCGAGATCATCGGCCGCGGGCTGGGACTGGACGAGCGCAAGATGAATTGATCCAGGTTGCGCACGAAGCGGACCGGAACGATCGGGAATGCTGACGGGGAACTCGCCGCAGTATGGGAGACGGCAGAGTGATTGCTAGCATTGAAGAAATAGTCGAAGAGGCCCGCAACGGGCGCATGTTCATTCTCGTAGATGACGAGGACCGCGAGAACGAGGGTGATCTTATCATCCCGGCGCAGATGGCCACGCCGTCGGCGGTCAATTTCATGGCGACCCATGGTCGCGGCCTGATTTGTCTCGCGCTTACCAGGCAGCGGGTGGACCAGCTTGGCATCGATTTGATGAGCCAGCAGAACCGTACCCGGCACGAGACGGCCTTCACTATCTCCATCGAGGCGCGCGAAGGCGTGACCACGGGTATATCGGCCGCGGATCGCGCCCGCACTATCGCCGTGGCCATCGATGGCGGTAAAGGCGCCGATGATATAGTCACGCCCGGTCATGTATTTCCGCTCGTCGCCCGCGATGGCGGCGTGCTGGTTCGCGCCGGACATACAGAGGCTTCGGTCGACATCTCGCGGTTGGCGGGCCTGAATGCGTCTGCGGTTATTTGTGAGATCATGAACGACGATGGTACGATGAGCCGGATGGACGATCTGATAGGCTTTGCGAGAAAGCATGATCTGAAAGTCGGCACTATCCGCGACCTTATCGCCTATCGCCGCGAGCATGACCATCTGATCGAGCGTAGATCCGAACGGGATTTTGCCAGTCGTTGGGGTGGCGACTGGAAAGCGATCTGTTTCTACAACAAGGCAACCCGTGAAGAGACACTTGCCTTGGTGAAGGGCAAGATCGACCCGGCCACTCCAACGCTGGTGCGGATGCAGTTGCTATCTGTCTTTCCCGACGTGTTTGCAGAAGCCGGTGGGCGGGAATCGCTGGTGCGCCGATCAATGGAGACCATTGCCGAGGAAGGGAGCGGCGTATTGGTGCTTATCAATCGCCCCGTGCCCGATTTTGTCAGTCGGGCCATGCGGATTGCAGGGTTGAAATCGGCAGAAAAAACCGCGGGCGAGAATCCTGAACAGCGTGACTATGGCAATGGCGCGCAGATTCTTGCCGAACTTGGTTTGAGAGACATGATCCTACTCACCAACAACAGCCGGTCTCTGGTCGCGCTTGAAGGCTATGGTCTGTCGATTGTCGGTGAACGGAGCATCGACCAAGGCTAAAGATCGCAAGTCCGACGTCATGCGGGAAAGGACGGCGCGTAATGCCGTGTTATGAATTCCAGGGTATCAGGCCAGTGGTCGATCCCTCCAGCTATGTTCATCCGCTGGCTTCGTTGATTGGCGATGTAATTGTCGGTCCGGGGTGTTTCATCGGCCCATGCGCGAGCCTTCGGGCTGATTTCGGACGCCTTCTCGTGGAGGCTGATGCCAACATTCAGGATTGTGCCACTGTGCATGTCTCGACCGAGCGCGATACCGTGATCCGGCGCGGCGCCACCATTGCCCATGGCGCAGTTATCCATGGCTGCGAAATCGGAGAGAATTGCCTGATCGGAATCAACGCTGTCGTGCTCGACGCGGCAATTCTCGGGGCCGAGTGCATGATCGGTGCCATGTCCCTTGTGCCGCACGGGCTGGAGGCACCAGAGCGCAGTCTGCTCATGGGCGTTCCGGCACGGATTGTCCGCACCATGTCGGCTGACGAGATCGGATGGCGCAACGATGGCGATGGTGAATACCAGCTGCTCACCCTGGAAGTGCAATCAAGTTTGCGGGAAACGGAGCCCTTGCGCCAGGTCGAACCGCACAGAAGACGTACGGAAATAGCCGCCAGTCCGGTCAGGTTTGGCGAACGGACGGAGACAGAGACGGCGAGAAAGCCGGGTTAAGTCTGGTCCGCCTGCAGGGCGTTCATCACTTCCAGATGCTGCGTTGAAGCATCGCCGCTATGGTGAGATAGCTCTTCGAGAAGTTGCGACAGGAGCAAACGCAACTGGTCCAGTTCTTCTGTCCTGAAAGCTTTCTGCGCGCTCGCCTCTATCGCCTTCGCTTGCGCGAACAATCCAATCATCGTCTCGCGGCCGGACTTCGTAAGCGCAATCCTGCCGCTGTCTTCTTCCGTGATATAATCCTGTTCCGCCAGCCTTTGAAGGTCATCCTTCGTCCATTCCCAGCCTGATGCTTCCAGAACGGCGTTCACATCGGCCAGTGTTGCAGGCCCGCCCTTCATGAGGATGGAGAGCGCATAGTGATCGCCCTGCGACAGGCCAAGCCTGCTGACTTCGGCCCGCACGCCGTCTGTCAGCATGAAATAGGCGCGGGCGACAAGGTAGTTCAGATCACGGTGGTCGCCTTCACCATCGTCGCTGTTCGGCGAGGTCTTGCGGGCATATTTGCCGCGATGAAAGAGCAGAGGCTCCTTCTCGGACTGCTCGAGATTGAGAACCTCTCCGACGAAGATAATATGGTCGCCGCCATCGTACTGATATGCTGTCTGGCATTCGAAGCGTGCCGCGCAATCGGTGAGGAGTGGAATACCGGCGCGGCCTGTCTTGAATTCCACTCCCTCGAACTTGTCGACGCCTGGCGTCGCAAACTGGTCTGAAAGCGCTTCCTGATCCGCACCCAGTATATGAACGGCAAAAGCATCCACTGCCTTGAAAGCCTCGATGTTCGACGATTTCTTTGCCAGGCTCCAGAGCACCAGCGGCGGATCGAGCGAAACCGAATTGAAGCTGTTGGCAGTAAGGCCGACCTTCCGGCCATCATGGTTCGTGGTGACGATGGTGACACCGGTAGCGAAACTCCCAAGCGCATTCCTTAATGATTTCGCGTCGATCACAATTTTCCTCTCACCGGTCGGGCAGCGCCCATGCAGGTCTGGGTCGATATGCTAGATTGCAGGGCCTGTCGCTCACCTTTCGGGCGATAGGTGGTGCCCCCGCGCTTACGGCATCAATCGCTTTCGGCCCTGCGTGACACATTCCGCCAGCCACTCCTTGCCGGCGCGCACCTTAGAGAGACCCTGCGTGTCACGATGAGTGATGATCCAGAAGCTGCGCTCGACAATTTTCTCGGGGCATACGACGACGAGGTTCGTCGATTTGTCCGCGATGAAACACGGGAGCACGCCGATTCCTGCACCAGCCTCAACCAGCCTGTGCTGGGCATTGATACTGGAGGATCGGATCTGGGATTCGAGCCCGGCATGAAAATCATCGAGGTAATTCAGTTCGGGGGCGTAGAGCAGATCGGGGACATAGCTAACCAGTGTATGCCCGTGTTCCAGATCGGCAGGCGTTTCGGGAGTGCCATGCTGTTCGAGATATGAGCGGCTAGCATACAGTCTGAGACGGTAGTCAGAGAGCTTCTTGCACAGGACGGGACCGGCCTTGGACCTGGAAAGCATGACAGCGATATCGGCCTCCCGCCGTGACGGGCTGAGGAAACCACTGTTGGCCACAAGTTCGATGGTCAGCGCCGGGTGCTGCTGGGCGAAGGAATTCAGATAGGGGGTCAGGAACTGGCTACCGAAGCCTTCCGATACGCTGAGGCGCAGGGTGCCGCTGATGCCCGAATGCGAAACTGCAACCTCGTCAATCATCCGAGCCAGTTCCGCCATTCCTTCTGCCTTGGTGAGCAGCGCCTCGCCTGCCTCCGTGAGAACCTGTCCGCTGCGCGTGCGTTCGAAAAGGGTGACTCCAAGCCGCTGTTCAAGTCGTTTCAGTCGCCGACCGAGCGTCGTTGGGTCCAGCTTCAGTTTCTGCGCTGCATGACCAAGTTGCCCGGCATCTGCCACGGCAAGAAACACGCGCACGTCGTTCCAATTGAGTTCCTGCATATTTGCAGCTTATGGCTGCAAAATTGGACCTTGTCTGTAAGTTTTCGATCATCCATCGCGTGTAGACCAACTTTGAGGATGAGTTTCCTATGCGACAGATCGACCACTTCATTCAGGGCTACGAAGGCAGCAGCAGTGGCCGGACACACAAGGTGTGGAACCCCTCTACTGGCGAAGTGCAGGCAGAGGTCGCACTTGGAGATGCTTCCTTGCTCGACCGCGCCGTCGCCAATGGGAAGAAGGTGCAGCCCGAATGGGCGGCAACCAATCCCCAGCGGCGCGCCCGGGTGATGTTCAAGTTCAAGCAATTGCTCGAAGACAACATGCAGGAACTGGCAGAGTTGCTGGCTAGCGAACACGGCAAGGTCGTCGATGATGCAAAGGGCGACGTGCAGCGCGGTCTGGAGGTGATCGAATATGCCTGCGGGATTCCCCAGGTGCTGAAAGGCGAATTTACCAACGGCGCAGGGCCGGGGATCGATGTTTACTCTATGCGCCAGCCGTTGGGGGTTTGTGCCGGTATCACGCCGTTCAATTTTCCTGCGATGATACCGATGTGGATGTTCGGGATGGCGATTGCCGCAGGCAATGCCTTCATCCTAAAGCCCAGCGAACGCGATCCAAGCGTGCCCATGCGTCTGGCCGAGTTGTTCCTCGAGGCTGGAGCGCCCGAAGGCCTGTTGCAGGTTGTGCATGGTGACAAGGAAATGGTTGATGCAATCCTGGACCATCCGAATATTCCCGCCATCAGTTTCGTCGGCAGTTCCGACATTGCGCAGTATATCTACTCGCGCGGTACGGCGAACGGGAAGCGCGTACAGGCATTCGGCGGGGCGAAGAACCACGGTGTAGTCATGCCCGATGCCGACCTCGACCAGGTCGTGAATGATCTTGCAGGCGCAGCCTTCGGATCGGCGGGCGAGCGTTGCATGGCACTGCCGGTGGTCGTTCCCGTGGGTGAGGATACGGCGGGCCGGCTGCGGGAAAAGCTGATTCCGGCGATCAATGCACTGCGCGTCGGCGTATCGAATGATCCCGAAGCACACTACGGGCCGGTCGTAACGCCAGAGCACAAGGCCCGGGTGGAAAGCTGGATCGACACGGCTGAAAAGGAAGGCGCGGAAGTCGTGATCGACGGACGCGGGTTCAGCCTTCAGGGTCACGAGAACGGGTTCTTCGTAGGCCCGACGCTTCTCGATCGTGTCACGCCAGAGATGGAAAGCTACAAGGAGGAAATCTTTGGTCCTGTTCTGCAGATCGTGCGCGTGAAAGACTTCGAGGAGGCGTTGCGGCTGCCCAGTGAGCACCAGTATGGCAACGGCGTTGCCATCTTCACCCGCAACGGCCACGCCGCGCGAGAGTTCGCAAGCCGTGTGAATGTCGGCATGGTCGGGATCAACGTGCCGATCCCCGTGCCGGTCAGCTATCACAGCTTCGGCGGCTGGAAGCGGTCGGGCTTTGGCGACGTCGATCAGTACGGCACCGAAGGGCTGCGCTTCTGGACCAAGGCCAAGAAGGTCACCCAGCGCTGGCCCGATGGCGGCGGCGACGGGTCGAACGCATTCCTCATCCCGACGATGGGTTGAGGCGATGCAGAAACTCTTTCCTTCCGCCGAAGCTGCTTTGGAAGGCGTGCTGCAAGATGGCATGCTGATCGCCAGTGGCGGTTTTGGCCTGTGCGGCATTCCCGAACGGCTGTTGAAGGCGATCCAGGATAGCGGTGTGCAGAACCTCACCTTCGCCAGCAACAATGCCGGTATCGATAATGAGGGCATTGGCATGCTCCTTCGCAGCAAGCAGGTGGCGAAGATGATTTCCAGCTATGTGGGCGAGAACAAGGAATTCGAGCGCCAGTATCTTTCCGGTGAGCTGGAGGTGGAATTCTGCCCCCAGGGCACGCTGGCAGAGCGTATGCGCGCAGGCGGCGCGGGCATTCCCGGTTTCTATACCAAGACTGGCGTCGGCACGCAGGTGACAGAGGGCAAGGAAGTCAAAAGCTTTGACAAGGGTGACGGACCGGAGGATTTCATCCTCGAACATGGCATCTTCGCCGACCTTGCCATTGTAAAGGCGTGGAAGGCGGATGAAACCGGCAATCTGATGTTCCGCAAGACCGCCGGCAATTTCAACCAACCCGCCGCCACATGCGGCAAGATTTGCGTTGTCGAGGTGGAGGAAGTGGTGCCGGCCGGATCGCTGGAACCCGATTGCATACACCTGCCCGGCGTTTTCGTGAACCGCATGGTGGTGGGCGCGCCTTACGACAAGAAAATCGAGTTCGTCACTACTCGCAAACGGGAAACCGCATGACGGCCCAGGAATCAGACACGCAGACCAAGGGCTGGACCCGCGATGAAATGGCCGCACGCGCGGCGAACGAATTGCAGGATGGCTATTACGTCAATCTGGGCATTGGCATTCCCACGCTGGTGGCAAACCACATTCCGGCAGGCATGCAGGTAACGCTGCAAAGCGAAAACGGCATGCTGGGCATCGGCCCCTTCCCTTACGAAGGCGAGGAGGATGCCGACCTGATCAATGCCGGCAAGCAGACCATCAGCGAATTGCCGCATTCCGCCTATTTCGACAGCGCCACCAGCTTCTCGATGATTCGCGGCGGCCATATCGACCTCACCGTACTGGGCGCAATGGAGGTGGCCGGGAACGGCGACATCGCCAACTGGATGATTCCGGGCAAGATGGTGAAGGGTATGGGCGGCGCGATGGATCTGGTCGCAGGCGTGAAGAAGATCATCGTAATGATGGAGCACACCAGCAAGCACGGCGATCCCAAGTTTATTCCCGGATGCACCCTGCCGCTGACCGGTACGAACGTGGTCGACATGATCATAAGCGATCTCGCGGTGTTCCAGCGGCCCGACCGCGATAGCCCTTTCCGGTTGGTGGAACTGGCGCCGGGCGTCACGGCAGAGGACGTGGCGGAAAAGACCACCGCGCATTACGAAAGCTGAGGAGCAAAAGATTTGACCGAGCCGCTTCCCGAAATATCGCTTGTTCGCAACAATGGTGCGGCCGACAGTCTTGCAAATTACAGGGGCAAGGTTCTGCTGATTGTCAACACGGCATCCAAATGTGGTCTCACGCCGCAATACGCGGGGCTCGAGAAATTGCGATCCACCTATGCCGGTCGCGGGTTCGAAGTGCTGGGATTTCCGGCCAATGATTTCGCCGGACAAGAGCCGGGTAACGACGCCGAGATCGCTCAATTCTGCGACGTGAATTTCAACGCCAGCTTTCCCTTATTCCAGAAAGCAAGCGTGGTCGGCAGCGACAAGCAACCCTTGTTCGCGGCGCTGACAAGTGCCGTGTCGGAAAAGACAGGCGACACAGACAGTTTCAAGGAACGGCTGCGCAGCAACGGCCTGACCCCGAACGAGGACCCGGAAGTGCTGTGGAACTTCGAGAAATTCCTCATCGCACGTGACGGCCGTGTGCTCGCCCGCTTCTCCCCCACGACAGCGCCTGAAGATGCAGCACTGGCTGAAGCCATTGAAAGCGCCTTGGAGGCCTGAATAACATGACCGGACAATTCCAGTTGAATGAAGACCAGCTCGCCATCCAGGAGATGGCTCGGCGCTTCACCGCCGATAATATCACCCCACATGCAGGCGAATGGGACGAACAGCACCACTTCCCCAGGGACGTGATCAAGAGCACAGCAGAGCTGGGCTTCGGCGCCATCTACGTGAGCGAGGATAGCGGCGGTATTGGCCTTGGACGGCTGGAATCCGCGCTGATCATGGAGGCGCTGGCCTATGGCTGCCCCACCACGAGCGCATTCATATCGATCCACAACATGGCCGCGTGGATGATCGATTGTTTCGGCGGCGACGGGGTGAGGGCGAGGTATCTCGACGATCTCATCAGCATGGAAAAGCTTGCCAGCTACTGCCTGACGGAACCGGACAGCGGGTCAGACGCAGCCGCACTCAAGTCAACGGCACGGCTGGATGGCGATCATTACGTCTTGAACGGCACCAAGCAATTCATCTCCGGCGGCGGGGTGAACGATGTCTACGTGGTGATGGTGCGCACCGGCGAGCACAAGACCCGCGGCATTTCCTGCGTCGTCGTGGACAAGGACACCCCCGGCGTCAGCTTCGGCGCGCCGGAAAAGAAGCTGGGCTGGAACGCCAGCCCGACAGCGCAAGTGATCTTCGAGGATGCGCGTGTGCCGGCGGACAACCGCGTGGGCGATGAGGGCGAAGGGTTCCGCATCGCAATGGCGGGACTGGACGGCGGTCGCCTCAATATCGGCGCGTGTTCACTGGGCGGGGCGCAACGTTGCATGGACGAGGCGATCGCCTATTCGAAGGATCGCCAGCAATTCGATCAGCCGATTGCCGAGTTCCAGAATACGCGGTTCATGCTCGCTGACATGGCAACCGAACTGGAGGCGGCACGCGCACTTCTTTATCTCGCCGCCGCCAAGGTTACCGACAATGCGCCGGACAAGACCCGCTTTTCCGCAATGGCCAAGCGCCTTGCCACCGATAGCGGGTCCAACGTCGTCAACAACGCGCTGCAGATATTCGGCGGCTACGGCTATCTGAAAGACTACCCCATCGAACGGTTCTGGCGCGATTTACGCGTGCACTCGATCCTCGAAGGCACAAACCAGGTGATGCGAATGATAGTGGGAAGGGACTTGCTGCGCCAATGACCAAGGACGTGCACATTCAAACGCATGGCCGGGTTGGGCATATCTCGCTCAACCGGCCCAAGGCGATCCACGCCCTCACTCTCGATATCTGTCACGACATGAGCGCGGCGTTGAGCGAATGGGCCACCGACGGTTCCATCGACGCGGTCCTGCTCGACCATTCCGAGGGTCGCGGCTTTTGCGCAGGCGGCGACATCAACCTGCTGCGCGAATCCGCCCTGACTGACGGTGGTACTTCGGGCCGGAAGTTTTTTCACGACGAGTATCAGCTCAACCACCAGATCTTCGAGTATGAAAAACCCATCGTGGCTTTCATGGATGGTGTCACGATGGGCGGCGGCGTCGGTATTTCATTGCCCACGAAATTCCGGATTGCGACCGAGAATACGCGCTTTGCAATGCCGGAAACGGGCATCGGCTTGTTCCCTGACGTTGGCGGAGGCTGGTATCTGTCGAGGCTTTGCGGCCGCCTTGGTCAGTATCTCGCTCTCACGGGCGCGCGCCTTGATGGTGCGGAGTGCGTCTGGGCGGGCCTGGCAACGCATTTCCTGCCGGCAGACAGGCTGGCCGAGGCCAAGGCGAGGATCAGAGAGAAGCCCGATCGCATTCCGGGCATCCTTGCAGAACTTTCCAGCACGCCGCCGGAGGCGCGGATCGCCGAGCATGTCGACCGCATCCACCACCATTTCGCCTCGGATAGTATCGAGGACACACTCGCTAGTCTGGAAGCCGACGATACCGAATGGTCAGCGAGGGCGCGTGCGGTGCTGGTCAGCAAGAGTCCGCAGACCTGCAAGGTGGCGCTGAGGGAACTTGAACAAAGCGCGAAGCTGAACAGTTTCGCTGAAAACATGGCGATGGAATATCGCATCGCGTCGCGGGTGCTCTTGCGGCCAGATTTTGCTGAAGGCGTGCGTGCCGTCATTGTCGACAAGACCGGCGATCCGCAGTGGAACCCTGCGAGGCCCGAAGACGTAAGCGAGCAGATGCTCGACGAGATATTCGCCCCGCTGCCGGAAAATGAAGAATGGAAACCGCTATGAGCTCCAATACGCTGATCGTTGAACCGAACGCGCAGGGCAATAAGGGCGTCACCCTGATCACCCTTAACCGACCCAAGGCGCTCAACGCGCTGAACAGCGAGGTTCTGGAAGAACTGATCGCGGCCTTTGCTGCATTCGAGGCGGACCCGGCACAGCTTTGCGCAGTCGTGACCGGATCCGGCGAGAAGGCGTTTGCCGCAGGCGCGGACATCAAGGAAATGATCGAGAAGCAATCTGCCGAATTCTATCTCGAGGATTTCTTCTCGAACTGGACCGGCGAAATCGTGAAAAAGGTCCGCAAACCCTGGATCGCTGCCGTCAACGGCTTTGCGCTGGGCGGTGGATGCGAACTGGCCATGATGGCCGATTTCATAATCGCGTCCGAACATGCCCGTTTCGGCCAGCCGGAAATCAAGCTCGGTGTGGCACCGGGCATGGGCGGGTCGCAGCGACTGACACGCGCTATTGGCAAGTCCAAGTCGATGGAAATGTGCCTCACGGGCCGGATGATGGACGCCAATGAGGCAGAGCGTGCCAACCTGGTCGTGCGGGTTTTACCTCAGGACGAGTTGCTGGGCGATGCCCTGAAAACCGCCGCGACAATCGCTGCAATGCCTCCGATGGCCGCGATCGCCAACAAGGAGATGGTCAACGCAGCGTTTGAGACGACGCTCGATCAGGGCCTGATCATGGAGCGCCGTATCTTCCAGATCCTTGCTGCAAGTGAGGACAAGCAGGAAGGGATGGCCGCATTCGTTGAAAAGCGAGGGGGACAGTGGAAGGGGCGCTGACCTCCCGACTGCACATCAGAACCTATCCTTCGGCGGGTACAGAGTGTCGCCAGCCCTTCGATAGGGCAACCCCAGCTCGGTAGAAGGAGTAGCCTTTTGAAGATTGCATTTATCGGCCTTGGAAACATGGGCGGCGGAATGGCTGCGAACCTGCTGAAGGCTGGTCATGGGGTGCGCGCTTTCGACTTGTCGGAAGAGGCGCTGGCGACGGCAAAGGCGAATGGTTGCGAAACCTTCACCTCGGCAAGCAGGGCATGCCAGGGCGTGGACGCCGTGGTCTCGATGCTGCCCAACGGGGAGGTCGTGAAGTCCGTCTACACCGGCGACGTGATCGGAGAGGCACCGGAAGGCGCGGTGTTCCTCGATTGCTCCACCATTGACGTTGCCACCGCGCGCGAGGTGGCGGAAGTTGCTGAGGCTGCAGGGTATGCCATGGTCGACGCGCCGGTATCGGGCGGGATTGCAGCAGCCGTTGCAGGCACGCTCACCTTCATGGTCGGCGGCAGCGAAAACGCTTTCAGCAAGGCAGAGCCGGTGTTGCAAGACATGGGCAAGGCGGTGATTCATGCGGGACAGGCGGGCAATGGTCAGGCCGCGAAAATCTGCAACAACATGCTGCTTGGCACTCACATGGTCGGCACGTGCGAGGCTTTCATCCTGGCGCAGAGCCTAGGCCTGGATCCACAGCTGTTCTACGATATTTCCAGCGTCAGCAGCGGCCAGTGCTGGAGTATGACGAGCTATTGCCCGCTTCCAGGAGTCGGGCCCAAGTCACCTGCCGACAATGACTATCGGGGCGGCTTTGCCACAGGCCTGATGTTGAAGGATCTGAAACTGGCAATGGAAGCGGCACAGAAGGCGGGCGTCGATACCCCGATGGGCAGCCGCACACGAGAGCTTTACGAGGCTTTTGACAGCGCGGGCAATGGCGGTCGCGATTTCTCCGCCATTATTCAAACGCTCAAGCAGGGCTAAGCTGATGTCCGCCAATATCGCCGAAATGGAACGCCGCCGTGAAGCCGCCCGCATGGGAGGCGGTCAGAAGCGCATCGATGCCCAGCACGCCAAGGGCAAGCTGACCGCGCGAACGGCTCGAAGTCCTGCTGGACGAAGGCTCGTTCGAAGAGCTGGACACTTATGTCGAGCACGACTGCATCGATTTTGGCATGGAAGAACAGAAGATCTCCGGTGACGGCGTGGTCACCGGTAGCGGCACGATCAACGGGCGGCTGGTCTATGTCTTCAGCCAGGATTTCACCGTTTTCGGCGGCTCGTTATCCAAGCGCCACGCGGAGAAGATCTGCAAGGTGATGGACAACGCCATGAAAGTGGGCGCCCCCGTCATCGGCCTGAACGACAGCGGCGGCGCGCGCATCCAGGAAGGCGTGGCCAGCCTTGGCGGCTATGCCGAGGTGTTTCAGCGCAACGTGCTGGCCAGCGGCGTGATTCCGCAGCTTAGCCTCATCATGGGCCCATGCGCAGGCGGTGCGGTGTATTCGCCCGCCATGACGGACTTCATCTTCATGGTGAAGGACAGCTCCTACATGTTCGTGACCGGGCCGGAAGTGGTGAAGACCGTCACCAATGAGGAGGTGACGCAGGAAGACCTCGGTGGCGCCGTGGTGCACACCACCAAGACCAGCGTTGCCGACCTCGCGCTGGAGAACGATATCGAGGCGCTGCTGGCCGCGCGCGAGCTGATCGGCTTCGTGCCGGAAAGCAATCGCGACCCGCTGCCGCACCTGCCTACTGACGATCCGTGGGACCGGCGCGAGGACAGCCTCGACACGCTGATCCCGGCCAGTTCCAACATGCCGTATGACATGCACGAACTGATTTCGAAGGTGGTGGATGACGGCAATTTCTTCGAGATCCAGCCTTCGCACGGCGCTAACATCATCACCGGTTTTGGTCGCATCGAAGGCCAGCCGGTGGGCTTCGTCGCGAACCAGCCGATGGTGCTGGCAGGCGTGCTGGATATCGACGCCACTCGCAAGGCCGCGCGCTTCGTGCGCTTCTGCGACGCCTTCAGCATTCCGATCGTGACATTTGTGGACGTGCCCGGCTTCCTTCCCGGCACCGGGCAGGAACACAACGGCATCATCAAGCACGGCGCGAAGCTGCTGTTCGCCTATGCCGAGGCAACCGTACCCAAGATCACCGTGATCACCCGCAAGGCCTATGGCGGTGCGTACGACGTGATGGCGTCAAAGCATCTGCGCGGCGATTTCAACTACGCCTGGCCGACCGCCGAGATCGCGGTGATGGGCGCCAAGGGCGCGGTCGAGATCATCTTCCGCCAGGATCGCGACAACCCGGAGAAGATCGCCGAGAAAACGAAGGAATACGAAGACCGCTTCGCCAACCCCTTCGTGGCGGCGAGCCGCGGCTACATCGACGAAGTGATCTATCCGCACTCCACGCGGCGGCGGATTGCGCTTGGGCTGCGGAAACTGAAGGGTAAGGAATTGGAGAACCCTTGGAAGAAGCACGATAATCTGCCGCTTTAGAGAGACAGGACATAGGCATGGAAGACGTATACATCCTCGCCGGAGCGCGGACGGCCATCGGCTCGTTTGGCGGTTCGCTCGCATCTATGCGCCCGGCGGAAATCGGCGCGCTCGTCGCCAAGGAAGCTATTGCGCGTTCGGGCGTCGCTGCAGAGAAATTTCAGCAATTGGCCGTGGGCAGCGTAGTTCCCACTCAGCCGGCCGACTCCTATCTTGCACGCGTCATTTCGATCAATGCGGGCCTTCCCGTTTCTAGCGTGGGCATGGGCGTCAATCGTCTTTGCGGTTCCGGCTTGCAGGCTATCGTTTCGATGGCGCAGGGCGTGACGCTGGGCGAGTGCGATTATGCCATTGGCATGGGAGCGGAAAGCATGTCGAACGCGCCGCATATGACCAGCGGCGCTCGCTTCGGCACTAAGATGGGTTCCATCGAATTGCAGGACAGCATGCTCGGCGCGCTGCACGATCCCTTCGACAACATCCACATGGGCGTGACCGCAGAGAATATTGCGAAGCAGTGTTCGATCAGCCGCGAGGAGCAGGATGCGCTGGCGGTTTCCAGCCATCAACGGGCCGCGAAAGCGATCGAGCAGGGGTACTTTAAGGAACAGATCGTCCCTGTCGAGTTCAACAGCCGAAAGGGAACCAAGGTGTTCGACACAGATGAACACGTTCGGGCGGACGCTTCGCTGGAAGGCATGGCCGGGTTGCGCCCTGTCTTCCAGAAGGATGGCACCGTCACCGCCGGCAATGCCAGCGGGCTGAACGATGGCGCGGCTGCCGTTGTGCTTGCCAGTGGCAAGGTGGTGGAGGCCAAAGGGCTGACGCCGATGGCAAAAGTGTTGGCGTGGGGCCATGCCGGGGTTGAGCCGAGCGTGATGGGCCTTGGTCCGGTGGAGGCCGTTCCGGTCGCGTTGAAGCGCGCGGGGCTTTCGCTCGACCAGATGGACGTGATCGAAAGCAACGAGGCCTTTGCTGCGCAGGCTTGCGGCGTTGCCAAGACGCTTGGTTTCGATTCCGACAAGACCAACCCTAATGGATCGGGCATATCGCTTGGACACCCCATCGGGGCAACCGGCGCCATCCTCACCATCAAGTGCGTCTATGAGTTGCGTCGCACAGGCGGCAAGTACGGGCTCATCACGATGTGTATCGGTGGCGGACAGGGTATCGCCATGATTATCGAGAACAGCGCGGCAAGCTGATGAAACTCGGCCGCCTCAATCACATCGGCGTTGCCACGCCATCGATCGCCGCTTCCATTTTGCATTTCCACGATATGATGGGAGCGACCGATATCTCCGAACCTTTCGACATGCCCGAGCAAGGGGTGAAGGTCTGCTTCGTCAACACGCCAACCGGGAGTGACATGAATGGAACGCAGATCGAGTTGATCGAACCGCTGGACGAGAATTCGCCGATCCACGGCTTTCTCGCCAAGAACCCGCAAGGCGGCCAGCATCACGTCTGCTTCGAAGTCGAGGATATTTCCGAAGCGCGAGCGTGGTTCGAGGGGCAGGATAAGCGTATTCTCGGCCCCACGCGAATTGGTGCGCATGGCACACCGATTTTCTTCCTCCATCCCAAGGACATGATGGGCCAACTCACCGAGATTATGGAAACGCCCCGAGGCGAAGACGGGGGCGGTCACTAGGATGACGGAAAAACCATCCAAATCAGACTGGCAGGACAGGGCTTCCAAGGAGGTTAAGGGCCGCGATCTCACCTGGCACACGCCAGAGGGTATCGATGTGCAGCCATTGTATACTGCGAAGGATGTCGAGGGGCTGGATCCCGGCCTGCCCGGATTCGAGCCCTTCACCCGTGGCCCCTATGCCTCGATGTACACGGGCAGGCCGTGGACGATCCGGCAGTATGCAGGCTTCTCGACTGCCGAGGAATCGAACGCCTTCTACCGCCGCAATTTGGCGGCGGGTCAGAAGGGACTCTCGGTTGCCTTCGACCTTGCCACCCATCGCGGTTACGATTCGGACCATCCGCGCGTCGTCGGCGATGTCGGCAAGGCAGGGGTCGCCATCGATACCGTGCGCGACATGGAAATCCTGTTCGACCAGATCCCGCTCGACACCATGAGCGTATCGATGACCATGAACGGCGCGGTGATCCCGATCCTGGCCTTCTACATCGTGGCGGGCGAACGGCAGGGCGTCAGCGCGGAAAAGCTGAGAGGCACCATCCAGAACGATATTCTGAAGGAGTTCATGGTCCGCAACACCTACATCTATCCGCCCGAGCCTTCGATGCGGATCGTTTCGGACATCATCGCATATACCTCGGCCAACATGCCCAGGTTTAACAGCATCTCCATCAGCGGCTATCACATGCACGAAGCCGGGGCGACGGCGGTGCAGGAGCTTGCCTTCACCATTGCCGACGGCAAGGAGTACGTGAAACGCGCGATGGAGACGGGTCTCGACATCGATGTCTTCGCGCCGCGCCTGTCGTTCTTCTGGGGCATCGGCATGAGTTTTTTCATGGAGATCGCCAAGATGCGCGCAGGGCGCGTGCTGTGGCACGACATCATGGAGGAACTGGGCGCGCAGAACCCCAAGTCGAAGATGCTGCGCACCCATTGCCAGACCTCGGGCGTCTCCTTGCAGGAACAGGACCCGTACAACAACGTGATCCGCACCACGCTGGAGGCGCTGGCCGCGGTGCTTGGCGGTACGCAGAGCCTGCACACTAACGCGCTGGACGAGGCGTTGGCACTGCCCACCGATTTCTCTGCCCGCATCGCCCGGAATACGCAACTGGTGCTGCAAGAGGAAAGCGGCGTGACAAACGTCGCCGATCCTTTGGGCGGCAGCTATTATATCGAGAGCCTGACCAACGAACTGGTGGAAAAGGCCCGCGCCCTCATCAAGGAAGTCGACGGGCTCGGCGGCATGACCGCAGCGGTTGCCAGCGGCATGCCCAAGGCGAAGATCGAGGAAGCGGCAGCCGCCAAGCAGGCTAGCGTCGACAAGGGGGAAACCGTGATCGTCGGCGTGAACAAGTACCGCCTCGGTGAAGAGGCCCATATCGACACGCTGGACATCGACAATCACAAGGTCCGCCAGAGCCAGATCACGCGCATCGAGAAGGTCCGCCGCAACCGGGACGTGGAGGCCGTGAAGGTCGCGCTCGCCAATCTGTCGCGCGGCGCGCGGGTGGATCGCTCCGCCAACGACGAATTGCTGGATAAGGGCAGGGACGACAAGGGCGTGCCTCTGCCGCCGTCGCAATTGGAAAAGCTGGCGGCCGAGAGGGAAACCAACCTGCTGGCACTGGCCGTAGAGGCGGCGCGCGCCGATGCGACGCTGGGCGAGATTTCCAAGGCGATGGAAGACGCCTTCGGTCGCTATGACACCCTGCCAACGCCGGTGAAGGGCGTCTATGCCGCTGCCTACGAGGGCGACGCACGCTATGCGCAGGTGGTGGATGGCGTCGATTCTGTCGCCCACCGCCTCGGTCACCGGCCCCGCATTCTCGTCGCCAAGATGGGCCAGGACGGGCACGATCGCGGCGCCAACGTCATTGCTTCCGCCTTTGCCGACATGGGTTTCGAAGTAATCTCCGGGCCGCTGTTCCAGACGCCTGAGGAAACCACGAAAATGGCGCTGGAGCACGAGGTGGACGCCGTCGGCGCATCCTCGCTGGCCGCTGGCCACAAGACGCTGATCCCCGAACTTATCAACCACCTGCGCGACGCGGATCGCGGCGATATCAAGGTGGTGGCAGGCGGCGTGATCCCGCCGCAGGACTACGACTTCCTCAAAAAAGCAGGTGTGCAGGGCATTTATGGCCCCGGCACAAATGTGGTCGAAGCGGCAGCGGACCTGCTGCGCCTGCTGGGCCATAACATGCCGCCTGCGGGGTGGGAATTCACGATGGAAGGTGAAACTGAATGAACATCCATGAATACCAGGCCAAGGAACTGCTCGCGAAATTCGGCATCGGCATCCCGACCGGCTATCCCGCGCTTACCGTCGAAGAAGCTGTCGAGGGCGCCAAGAAGCTTCCCGGACCGCTTTATGTCGTAAAGGCGCAGATCCACGCTGGCGGACGCGGCAAGGGCAAGTTCACCGAGCTCAGCGCGGATGCCAAGGGCGGCGTGCGGCTGGCCAAGAGCATCGAGGATGTCGAGGCTGACGCGAAGGACATGCTCGGCAACACGCTGGTCACCATCCAGACAGGCGACGAAGGCAAGCAGGTCAATCGCCTTTACGTGACCGACGGCGTTGATATCGCCAAGGAATATTACCTCTCGATGGTGATCGACCGCGAGACCAGCCGCGTCGCCATGATCGTATCCACCGAAGGCGGCATGGATATCGAGGACGTGGCGCATAACACGCCCGAGAAGATCACCACCATCACCATCGATCCGGCCACCGGCTTCATGCCGCACCATGGCCGCGCGGTGGCATTTGCGCTGAAGCTGTCCGGCGGGCTGGCCAAGGAAGCGCAGAAACTGTCGAAGAAGCTGTACGAGGCTTTCGTCACGCTGGATTGCGCCATGCTGGAGATCAATCCGCTGGTGGAAACCGAGGGCGGAGAGCTGCTGGTGCTCGACACCAAGATGAGTTTCGATTCAAATGCGCTCTATCGCCACCCCGACGTGGAAAAGATGCGCGACGAGACCGAGGAAGACTCGATGGAGGTCGAGGCCTCCAGGCACGATCTCGCTTACATCAAGCTGGACGGTAACATCGGCTGCATGGTGAACGGCGCCGGCCTGGCCATGGCGACCATGGATATCATCAAGCTGAACGGCGCCTTCCCCGCTAATTTCCTCGATGTGGGCGGCGGCGCCGACAAGGAGAAGGTGACGGCAGCCTTCAAGATCATCCTGTCCGATCCTGCCGTGGAAGGCATTCTCGTCAACATCTTCGGCGGCATCATGAAATGCGACATCATCGCCGATGGCATCGTCTCCGCGGCGAAGGAAGTGAACCTGTCCGTGCCGCTGGTGGTGCGCCTGGAAGGCACCAACGTGCAGCAGGGCAAGGATATTCTCGCCAACTCCGGCCTGCCGATCATCCCGGCAGACGACCTTGGCGATGCTGCCAAGAAGATCGTCGCCCAGGTGAAGGAAGGAGGCGCGGCATGAGCATTCTCGTCGACAAGAACACCAAGGTTATCACCCAGGGCATGACCGGTGACACCGGCACGTTCCACACGCAGCAGGCGCTGGATTACGGCACCAAGATGGTGGCGGGCGTGACCCCTGGCAAAGGCGGCACCGAGCATATCGGTCTGCCCAACTTCAACACCGTGCGCGAAGCCAAGGAGGCAACTGGTGCCACCGCATCGTGCATCTACGTGCCGCCGCCCTTCGCTGGCGATGCCATCCTTGAGGCCATCGAGGCCGAGGTGGAACTGATTGTCTGCATTACCGAAGGCATTCCGGTGATGGACATGGTGATGGTGAAGCGCGCTCTTTCCGGCAGCAAGTCCCGCTTGATCGGTCCAAACTGCCCCGGCGTGCTGACGCCCGGCGAATGCAAGATCGGTATCATGCCCGGCTCCATCTTCCAGAAGGGCACCGTGGGCGTCGTCAGCCGTTCGGGCACGCTTACCTACGAAGCCGTGCACCAGACAACGGCTGTCGGCCTCGGCCAGACCACCGCTGTCGGCATTGGCGGCGATCCGGTGAACGGCACCAACTTCATCGACGTGCTCGACCTTTTCCTTGACGACGATGCCACCAAGTCGATCATTATGATCGGTGAAATAGGTGGTTCTGCGGAAGAAGAAGCAGCCGAGTTCATCAAGCAGGAAGCCGCTAACGGCCGACGCAAGCCGATGGTCGGCTTCATTGCCGGGCGCACGGCTCCTCCGGGGCGCCGCATGGGCCATGCAGGAGCCATCGTCTCGGGCGGCAAGGGCGGAGCGGAAGACAAGATCGCGGCGATGAAAGAGGCGGGCATCCGCGTTGCCCAGTCGCCCAGTGAGCTTGGTACCACGCTCGATGCCCTGCTGAAGGAACTCGCCTGATGTTCACGAAGATCCTCATCGCCAATCGCGGGGAGATCGCGTGCCGTGTCATCAAGACCGCGCGCCGGATGGGTATTGCGACGGCGGCGGTCTACTCCGACGCCGATGCCCGTGCGCCTTTCGTGCAGATGGCGGACGAGGCCGTGCATATCGGCCCTCCGCCTGCCGCTGAAAGTTACCTGCTGGCTGACAAGATCATTGCGGCCTGCAAGCAGACCGGGGCCGAGGCGGTGCATCCAGGCTATGGCTTTCTGTCGGAGCGGGCAAGTTTTGTCGAGGCTCTGGCCAAGGAGGGCATCGAGTTCATTGGTCCGCCCGCCAATGCCATTGCCGCGATGGGCGACAAGATCGAGAGCAAGAAGCTGGCCAAGGCGGCAGGCGTCAACACCGTGCCAGGCTCCGAAGATGCCATCGACACCACGGAGGAGGCTCTGACAGTCTCCAACGGAATCGGCTACCCGGTGATGATGAAAGCCAGTGCGGGCGGCGGCGGCAAGGGTATGCGCCTTGCGTGGAACGACAAGGACGTGGAAGAAGGCTTCGAAGCGACCAAGCGCGAAGGCCTCAATTCCTTCGGCGACGATCGCGTGTTCATCGAAAAATTCATTCAGGACCCGCGCCATATCGAGATCCAGGTGCTGGGCGACAAGCATGGTAACCTGCTTTACCTCAACGAACGCGAATGCAGCATCCAGCGCCGCCACCAGAAGGTGGTGGAAGAAGCGCCATCGCCGTTCGTAACGCCGGAGATGCGGCGCAAGATGGGCGAGCAGGCCGTCGCGCTGTCGAAGGCGGTGGGCTACCACTCGGCAGGTACGGTGGAACTGATCGTCAGCGGCGCGGACTCTACAGGAGATAGCTTCTACTTCCTCGAGATGAACACCCGCCTGCAGGTGGAGCATCCCGTTACCGAGGCGATTACGGGGATCGACCTTGTTGAATACATGATCCGCGTGGCTGCCGGCGAAAAGCTGCCGATGAGCCAGGATGATATCGGCATCGATGGCTGGGCGATCGAGAACCGCATCTATGCCGAAGACCCCTACCGCGGGTTCCTGCCATCGACTGGGCGACTGGTGCGCTACTCCACGCCGGTAGAACCGTGGGCGGGCGATCTTCGGGGTGTGGACGGTGTCCGCTTCGATTCCGGCGTGCAGGAAGGCGGCGAAGTGTCCATCTTCTACGATCCGATGATCGCCAAGCTGGTGACCTGGGGCAAGACGCGCGACGAGGCAGCGGACCTGCAAGTCAAGGAGCTCGACAATGTCGAACTTGAAGGACTCGGCCACAATGTCGACTTCCTGTCTGCCCTGATGCAGCACCCGCGCTTTCGCAGCGGGGACCTGACCACAGGCTTTATTGTAGAGGAATACCCGGAAGGTTTCGAAGGCGCTGCCACCAGCGAGGAGCGCAGTCGCACGATCGCGGCCATCGCTTCCTGGATAGAACTCACCTACCAGACGGGCCAGCGGCAGATCAGCGGGCAGCTTCACGACGCGCAGCCTGTCACGCCTGCATGGATCGTGCGCATCCAAGGCAATGATCACGCTGTTACGCTGGGCGAAGGCCATGCCATGGTCGATGGCGAAAAGGTGGAGTTTGTCTGCACCTGGCGGTCTGGCCAGCGCACTGCCACGGCAACGCAGCCCGATGGCTCTGCGCTGGGTCTTGTCGTCAAGCGCAAGCGGTCCAACTGGGAGATCAACACCCGAGGCCGGACCTACACCGTGCGCGTATTGCCAGCCCGGCTTGCCGACCATGCGGGCCACATGATCGAGAAGGAGCCGCCCGATACCTCGAAGTTGCTGCTGTGCCCGATGCCGGGCCTGCTGGTGAAGCTGCATGTGGGCGAGGGAATGAAAGTCGAGGCGGGACAGCCGCTTGCAACGGTAGAAGCCATGAAGATGGAAAACATTCTGCGCGCCGAAAAAGCCGGTACCGTTGCCA